>JAIBCD010000197.1 GCA_019694335.1 Rhodospirillaceae bacterium
CCGGCGAATTCCACCACGCGGCCTGCATGGCCGGTGTGCAGGCCCTTTTCGCTCTTGCGCGGGTGCGGCGCGAGCGCCTTGATGCCGATGGCGTGCTGGGCCAGCTCGGCGAGGTCGCGCACGCAGCCGTTGACAATGATCCCGGCCCAGCCATTGCGGCGGCCGAGTTCGGCCAGCAGGCCGCCGACCAGAGCGCAGCGCAGCGAGCCGCCGCCATCCACCACCAGCACGCGTCCTTCGCCCGGTGTTTCCAGGGTGGCGCGCACCATCCCATTGTCTTCGAACACCTTGAGCGTCACCGCGCGCCCATGGAAAGCGGTCACGCCGCCGAAGTCGCGCAGCACGGGCGCCAGCGCGCGGGCATCGGGGTGGGCGTCGGAGAGGTCGGTGGTGGCCAGGGTCATGGGTTGGAGCCATCGAATGCGACGGCGTCGATTCTAGGCTGAGTGCCGGCCGCGCACGCGCCCCGGAAACGCAGTGGGCGGCCCCTGCGGGTGCCGCCCACTGTCGCTCCCCGGGTCTGGCGGTTGGCCTCAGTTGTTGCGTGAGGCGGCCACCGGGTAATCGCCGCTCAGGCCCGCCGGCACCTCCAGCGGCGTGGCCGTGTTGGTCGAGCGTCGGATGATGAACTTGGAGGCGCCGGGGGTCGTGCTCGGGCGCCAGACCGCGTAATCGTCGAGTCCGTCTCCGTCGTAGTCCCCGGTCAGCGAAAAGTCGGTCGCCGAATTCCCGAAGATGACAGTGGCTTGCGCCGTGCCGGTGATCGCCTCGCGAGTGTTCCAGTTGATCGAGCCCATGATCCCGCGCGTCACGGTGATGTCGCCGCGCAGGTTGCCTGCATGGTTGCCCGCGATGATGACGTCCGTCGGTGTGCCGAAATTGGCGTCGAGGAAATTGAAGCCGCTGGTGCCGTCGAACTGACGGAACCGCGCAGCACCGCCGCCCGCATTGCTCTGGACCGCAATGTCGGCCTTGTTGTCGCCGTTGAGATCCAGGCCGCCGGTCGGGAAGGCGCCGTTTTCGCCAGCAACCAGGGTGCGGATCTGGCCCGTCGATGAAAGGCGGATCAGGAAGGACGACGCGGCACCCGCTACCGCGCCAGCGCGGTACACGGTGGCATCGGTGACGCCATCGCCGTCGTAATCGCCAGCCGTGTTCGGGTTGTCGCCGAGTTGTCCATGCGGAATCAGCAGGTTGACGTCGGCCGGCCGCGAGGATCGCCGCACATACAGCATGCCCTCGCTGGAGCGCCAGACGGCCAGGTCGTTGATGCCATCGCCGTCATAGTCGCCATCGACAAAGAAATCGCCCGCGAGCCCGTGGGGCAGGATGACGGTGGCACCGCTGCCGGCACCAGTGCTCTCAAGGATCGTCCAGGTGATCTGGCCATTGGGGCCGCCGCCGGTGTTGCGCACGGTCGCGAAGTCGCTGCGGCCGTCGCCGGTGTAGTCGAAGAAGGCCTTCTTGCAGGTGCCGGCCTCTGCGGAGGCGGCGGTCGCCGGCCCATTCGTGACGGTCTCGAATCCGGACGCGAATATCGACGGCGCGGCTTCCAGGGTCAGGGTGGCCGAGTTCACTGTGCCAGTGTCGTTGGGGGCGGTATCAACCACGTTCAGCGTCCAGTTGCCGCCCGCCTGGGCCGAGCTGAGGCCGCCGAAGGCCAGGTCGAGGTGGGTCGAGCAACCGCCCACGTCGGAAATTCCGGAGGCCCCCGCAGTGCTGGTGCGGTATGCGCCGGGAGGGATGGTCTGGGATGTAGACAATGGCGCGAGGGTTGCCCAGAGATCGCCGCCGAGGGTGTCATCGAACACATAGAAGCCGCTGAGGTTTGCGCTTGCCCCCGGGCTGCTCAACCGCTTGTAGCCCGCTTTGGCAAGGATCACCAGCCGCGCCGCGCCGCCAGGGGCATTCAGGGTGACGCGCAAATCGCCCACGAAGGTATGCGTCAGGTTGATGCTGAGCCGCACATGCTGCAACGGGCCCTGGAAGCCGGTCGTGTTGAAGTTGATCGTCCTGCCCTGGGGGTCGTTGTCGGGGATTGCCCCAACATTCGTCCCCGCATAGTCCACCGCGCTCGCGGCCCCTGCGGTCAGCAGGCCGAGCGCCATTGTCCAGCTACGCAGTGTCATCGTCATGTCGCCAGTCCTAGGTTAGCAGTGCTTGGGGTGTTGCCCTGCTGGCGGCGCGTGAACGCCAGCCGGCAGTGGCATCAGCCAAGGGGAACGCGCAATCGGCGCACAAACGGACACGCCGCGCGTGCAATCCCCGCATGCGGCCCAATTCAGCGAGAATCTGATATCAATCGCGTCCTCAGCCTGACCAGGAGACCCACCATGTTCCGCACAGCTGCCGCCATCGTGTTTCTGAGTCTCGCCGCCACCGGTTGGGCACAGACGCCGAATCCGAAGGTCCTGATCAAGACCAACCAGGGCGACATCACGGTCGAACTCGACGCCGCCAAGGCGCCGAAGTCGGTCGAGAACTTCGTGGCCTACGTGAAGGCCGGCCAGTACGACGGCACCATCTTCCACCGCGTGATCGACAATTTCATGATCCAGGGCGGTGGCTACACCACCGAGCTGGTGCCGAAGGGTGGCGAGCGTGGTCCGATCCAGAACGAGGCCACCAACGGCCTGTCCAACCTGCGCGGCACGCTGGCGATGGCGCGCACGATGGATCCGCACTCGGCCACCAGCCAGTTCTTCATCAATGTCGTCGACAACAAGTCGCTGGACCATGTCAGCACCGCCGACGGCCGCACCTGGGGCTATGCGGTGTTCGGCAAGGTGATCTCGGGCATGGAAGTGGTCGACAAGATCAAGGTGATGCCGACCAACATGTTCTCTCCGGAGTTCCAGAACCTGCCGCGCCCGTACGTGGTGATCGAGAAGGCGACGCTGGTCGAGGAGCCCGCGACCAAGCCGGCGCAGTAAGTTCCCGATGGGCGCGGTCTACCTCGCGTCCGATCTGCACCTGACGGCGGTCGAAGACCCGGTCTTCGACCGCTTTGTCGTCTTCTGCGAGCGCGTGGCCGCCGATGCCGGCGCGCTCTGCCTGCTCGGCGATGTGTTCGAAGCCTGGGTTGGCGACGACGACGATGCGCCGCTGGCTCAGGCCGTTGCGACGCAGCTGCGCCAGCTGCGCGATGCTGGCATCGACGTCGCATTCATGCACGGCAACCGCGATTTCCTGGTCGGCGCCGAGTTTGCTGCGCGCGCGGGTGCGCGATTGCTGGGCGAGGTGGAACGGATCAACCTCGCCGGCCGGCGCGTGGCGCTGCTGCACGGCGACACCCTGTGCACCGACGACACCCAGTACCAGGCCATCCGCCGGCAGCTGCGCGATCCGCGCTGGCAGCAGCAGTTCCTGGCGCAGCCGCTTGCCGCACGCCGCGCCTTCGCCGCCAAGGCACGCGCCGAGAGCGCGGCGCACACGGCAATGGCGGCGGCCGAGATCATGGACGTCAATGCAGGCGCGGTGGCCGCCTTGCTGGCGGATACCGGCGCCGACTGGATCATCCACGGCCACACCCACCGCCCGGCGGTGCATGACTTGGGCAACGGTCGGCGTCGGATCGTGCTCGGCGACTGGCCGCGCGCGGCGTCCTGGCTGCGGGTGGAGGGTG
>JAIBCD010000063.1 GCA_019694335.1 Rhodospirillaceae bacterium
TATTAGTGCCGGCCGGTACGCCGGCCGGCAGGGCGGCCGCTCTTGCTGTTGCGGTGGCGCACGGACCGGCGCACGGCTTCCTGGCTGGGCAGCAGCGAAGGCTCTGCCGGTTCGCCGGATCCGCCGATCCCGTCGGCATCGCCGCCGTATTCCAAGGCCAGGCTTTCCAGCCGCTTGATCTCGTCGCGCAGGCGCGCGGCCTCCTCGAATTCCAGGTCGGCGGCGGCCGCGCGCATCTTCTTGTCGAGTTCCGTGATGGTGGCGCGCAGGTTGTGGCCGATCAGGTGCGGTTCCTCGGCCAGGCCGGTATCGACGGTGACGCGGTCCTGTTCGTAGACGCTGTCGATGATGTCGGCGATGCGCGAGCGCACGGATTCCGGCGTGATGCCGTTGGCGGCGTTGAACGCCTGCTGCTTCTCGCGCCGTCGGTTGGTCTCGCCGATGGCCTTGGTCAGCGAGTCCGTCATCCGGTCGGCATACAGGATCACGCGGCCGTCGACATTGCGCGCGGCGCGGCCGATGGTCTGCACCAGCGAGGTCACCGACCGCAAAAAGCCTTCCTTGTCGGCGTCGAGGATCGCCACCAGGCCGCATTCCGGGATGTCGAGGCCTTCGCGCAGGAGATTGATGCCGATCAGCACGTCGAACGCGCCAAGCCGCAAGTCACGGATGATCTCGATGCGCTCGAGGGTCTCGATATCCGAGTGCATGTAGCGCACGCGCACGCCGTTCTCGTGCAGGTATTCGGTCAAGTCCTCGGCCATGCGCTTGGTGAGCGTGGTCACCAGCACGCGCAGGCCTTTCTGCGTCACGGCCCGTACTTCCGCGAGCAGGTCGTCCACCTGTTTCTCGGCCGGGCGCACGATGCACACCGGGTCGATCAGGCCGGTGGGGCGGATCACCTGCTCCGCAAACACGCCGCCGGTCCGTTCCATTTCCCAGGGGCCGGGCGTGGCGGACACAAATATCGAGTCCGGGCGCATCACATCCCATTCCTCGAACTTGAGCGGGCGGTTGTCGGTGCAGGACGGCAGGCGGAAGCCGTATTCCGCGAGCGTGGATTTGCGCGCGTAGTCGCCTTTGAACATGCCGCCGATCTGCGGCACCGCGACGTGGCTCTCGTCCACGAACAGCAGCGCGTCCTCGGGCAGGTACTCGAACAACGTGGGTGGCGGCTCGCCGGCGTTGCGCCCGGTCAGGAACCGGGAATAGTTCTCGATGCTCTTGCAGTGGCCGGTGGTCTCCAGCATCTCCAGGTCGAACATGGTGCGCTGCTCCAGGCGCTGGGCCTCCAGCAGCCGGCCGCGCGCGTTGAAATCCGCGAGGCGCTCCTTGAGTTCCGCCCGGATGCCCTTCATGGCCTGGGACAGCGCCGGGCGCGGCGTCACGTAATGGCTGGAGGGATAGATCACCTCCTCCATGATCTGCGCGGTCTTCTCGCCGGTGAGCGGATCGAACTCGTGGATGAACTCGATCTCGTCGCCGAACAGCGACACGCGCCAGGCGCGGTCCTCGTAGTGGGCGGGGAAGATCTCGACCACGTCGCCGCGCACACGGAAGGTGCCGCGGTGGAAATCGAGGTCGTTGCGCTTGTACTGCAAGGCCACCAGCTGCTGCAGCAGCTCGGCGCGCGGGATGCTGGCGCCCTGCTTCAGCGAGATCGTCATGCGCGCGTAGGATTCCACCGAGCCGATGCCGTAGATACAGCTCACCGAGGCGACGATGATGGTGTCGCGGCGTTCCAGGATCGAGCGCGTCGCCGCATGGCGCATGCGGTCGATCTGCTCGTTGATGCTGGAGTCTTTCTCGATATAGGTGTCGGTGCGCGGGACGTAGGCTTCCGGCTGGTAATAATCGTAATAGGAAACGAAATACTCGACCGCGTTCTCGGGGAAGAAGGATTTCATCTCGCCGTAGAGCTGGGCGGCGAGGGTTTTGTTGGGCGCGAGGATCAACGCGGGACGGCCCATCGCGGTAATCACCTGGGCCATGGTGAAGGTCTTGCCCGAGCCGGTGACGCCCAGCAGCACCTGGTTGCGGTCCTTGGCTTCGAGCCCTTCCACCAGGCTCTTGATCGCGGCGGGCTGGTCGCCGGCGGGCGTGTAGTCGCTCACCAACTTGAAGTTGGCGCGCGGTCCGGCCGGCGGCTTGGCGTAGAGGGGAACGGTGACTGTGGACATGTGCGGGTTCGGCGGTGGTGGGCTGCCAATTTAGGGTGCCCGTCAGCCTTGCGCCACCCCGCCTCCGTGGCAGAGTACACGAACGCATTGTTTGCCGCGTGTCCGGCCAGGAAGCCGGGGCCCACTTTTCTTGGACACGCTCCGGGGGAATTCCTGATGACCGAATACGCTTTCGAGACTGTCGACGTTTTCACGCCCCGGCGATTCGGCGGCAACCAGCTCGCTGTGCTGACCGATGCCAGCGGGCTCGACACCGCCACCATGCAGGCGATCGCCGCCGAATTCGGGTTCGCCGAATCCACCTTCGTGCTGCCGCCCAGGGATCCGGCGCATACCGCCCAGGTGCGCATCTTCACGCCGGCGCGGGAAATGCCGTTCGCAGGGCATCCCAATGTCGGTACGGCTTTTGTTGTGGCGTCGCGGAACGAATTGTTCGGCAGAGTCATCGGAGACCGCCTGCTGTTCGAGGAGGGCGCGGGTGTGGTGACCATCGACATCCAGCGCGATGGGAAAGCGGTGACCAACTGCCTGGTGACCGCGCCGCAGCTGTTGGAGCGCCTGGGCGGCGTTGACGCCAAGGTGGTGGCGGAATGCCTTGGCCTGGTTCCGTCGCAGGTGGTTCAGCCGCCGGTCGCGGCCTCGGTGGGCGTGCCGTTCGTGTTCGCGGAACTGGCCGACAGCGCCGCAGTGGTGAAGGCCGCGCCCGACCTCGCCAAATTCCGCGCGCATTTCCCGGCGCATGGCGCCGACGGGGTGTTCATCTATGCGCGCAATGGCGCGACCAGCCTGCACACCCGCATGTTCGCGCCCAACATGGGCGTCGGCGAGGACGCCGCCACCGGATCCGCCGGCGCGGCGGTGACGGCCTTGCTGGCGGCGGCCGATCCCCGCGCCGACCTGGAGCTGAAACTCGACGTGCACCAGGGCCTGGAAATGGGCCGCCCCAGCCTGATGAAAGGCGAAGCCACCAAGCGCGGCGGCCAGATCGTCGCCGCGCGCATCGGCGGTCCGTGCGTGGCTGTCACACAAGGGCGGATTCGCCTCGATTGATGGCGTTTCGGCGTTGCCGGGAGGGGGGCTGGGAAGTAGGTTACGGCGCCTTTTAACCCCCTTTTGGAGCAAATCCCGTGTCGATTCTCGCCAAGCGCCTTGCCGCCGTGAAACCGTCGCCCACCGTGGCGTCGACCGCCAAGGCTCAGGAGCTGAAAGCGCAGGGGCTGGACGTGATCGGCCTGGGCGCCGGCGAGCCGGACTTCGACACACCCGACCATATCAAGGCCGCCGGCAAGGCCGCCATCGACAGGGGCGAGACCAAGTACACCCCGCCCAATGGCACGGTCGCCTTGCGCAAGGCCATCGTCGGCAAGTTCAAGCGCGAGAACGGCCTCGACTACAAGCCGGAACAGGTGACCCTCGGCGTCGGCGGCAAGCAGGTGATCTTCAATGCCTTCCTCGCCACCGTGCAGGAAGGCGACGAGGTGATCGTGCCGTCGCCGTACTGGGTGAGCTATCCGGACATCGTGCTCCTGTGCGGCGGCACGCCGGTGTTCGTGCCCTGCGGCGAGAACAGCCGTTTCAAGCTGACGCCGGAAGCCCTGGAAGAAGCCATCACCCCCAAGACCAAGTGGTTGGTGCTCAATTCGCCCAGCAATCCCACGGGCGCGGCCTACACCGAGGCCGAGTTGCGCGCCCTGGCGGCGGTACTGGTCAAACACCCGCATGTCTGGGTGATGACCGACGACATGTACGAGCACCTGACCTATGACGGCTTCAAGTTCACCACCATCGCCCAGCTCGAACCGAAGCTGCTCGATCGCACGCTCACCATGAATGGCGTGTCCAAGGCCTATTCCATGACCGGCTGGCGCATGGGCTATGCCTGTGGCCCGGTCGAGCTGATCAAGGCCATGAACATGCTCCAGAGCCAGAGCGCCACGCACCCGTCCTCGATCACCCAGGCGGCGACCGTGGCGGCCCTCGACGGCCCCCTCGATTTCCTCAAGGAGCGCAACGACGCGTTCGAGCGCCGCCGCGACCTGGTGGTGAAGATGCTGAACGAAGCCAAGGGCATCTCCTGCCTGGTTCCGGAAGGCGCCTTCTATGTCTATCCGTCCTGCGCCGGCACCATCGGCAAGACCACGCCCAAGGGCCGCAAGATCAACACCGACACGGATTTCGTCGAGGCGCTGCTGGACGAAGCCCTGGTGGCCACGGTGCAGGGCTCGGCCTTCGGCCTGTCGCCCTACCTGCGCATCTCCTACGCGACCTCGGACAAGGTGCTGGTGGAAGCCTGCACCCGCATCCAGAAGTTCTGCGCCAGCTTGACCTAAAGCCCGGCGCGCTTCGGCTCATAAAAAACCCGCAGGTCATGCCTGCGGGTTTTTTTATGTCGCTTAACGCGGTTGCTCACAAAATACGCACGGCACCGCACAACGCCGCCGGAGGATGGGCCAAGCAAATCGTGGGTCTCTTCCCACGATTTGCTTGCGCTAAGGCGAAAATAAAATCGCCCTGGGGGGAGGGCCCAGGGCGATTTAGGTAGTGCTCCTTTAACGTCCGGAGGACGTGGCCGTAAGGCTTTGTGCCTTTTGGCCGGTGGACGGAGACGGGGGAGGACCGTCTTTCGTCCGAAGCTGCTGCGTCCAGAACCGGAGCCCGGGAGGGGTGGGCTATCCGTGTTGCGACGCAACATGTGTAGATAAATTACTGGGCGCTGCAGCAAGAAACCATCGATTTCTTTTCCTGCTCCTATGCGTCTAGTGCATGGCTTGAGCTGGGCTATGCTTTTATGAATTCCTCGCCCAAACCAAGGGGTTAGCCGCAACTAACGGCTGTATAAGTTTCACGCGCTTGTCACACAACGGATTAGGTGCCGGTGACCGGATCGGTTTTGGGGTCGATTCCAGCGATCTGGAGCTTGGCCTTGGCGATCTCTTTGACCAGGAAATCACGGAACACCGAGACTCGCGCCGATTGGCGGAGTTCTTCCGGATAGACGAAATAGAAGTCGAGCGGCGGCCCGGACACTTCCGGCAGAATGCGCGTGATGCCGCGGCCTTCCTGCATGAAGTATTCCGGCAGCGTGCCGACGCCGATGCCGGCCTGTACCGCGCGGTAGATGCCGTAGATGTTGTTCACGCGCAGAGATACATGCGGCGAGATGCCTTTCTTGAGCAGCAGATCCGGTAGCCAGTTGATGGTCGCCACCGGCGAGACCCCCTCGCCGAAGGTCACCAGGTCGTGCTGCTGCAATTCCTCGATGCTGTTGGGCGTGCCGCGCTCCTTGAGGTACTCGGGCGAGGCATAGATGCTGCCGCGCAGGGAGCCGAGGTGGCGCTGGATCAGGTCGGGCTGGCGCGGCTCGTTGAAGCGCAGCGCGACATCCGCCTCGCGCATGGCGAGGTCGAGCTCGCGGTCGTCGAGGCGCAGCATGACTTCAATGCCCGGATAGGCGCGGATGAATTCCTTGAGCCGGCTGGTGAGCCATACCGACCCGAACGCGACGGTGGTGGTGACGCGCAAGAGGCCTTCGGCGTTCTCCTTGGTCTCGGTCAGTAGGGTTTCGACGTTGTTCAGCTTGGCGAACACGTCGTGCACGGTCTTGTAGAGCAGGTCGCCCTGTTCGGTGAGGATCAGGCCGCGGGCGTGGCGGTGGAACAGGCTGACGCCCAAGGATTCCTCGAGCGCGCTGATCTGGCGGCTGACCGCCGACTGGCTGAGGTTTAGGGTCTCGCTGGCGCGGGTGAAGCTGCCGGCGTCCGCGACCGCGTGGAATACCCGGAGTTTGTCCCAGTCCAGCCGTCCTGTGGTGCGCAGCGACATTTGGCCCCCCTGCTTAGACACAAAGTGTCGGGCTTTTATCCGTGTGCCGTCAAAAACCGGTCCGCCTCGAGCGCGGCCATGCAGCCGGTGCCGGCGGCGGTCACCGCCTGCCGGAACACATGGTCCTGCACGTCCCCGGCGGCGAACACGCCCGGAATGTTGGTGCGCGTGGAATCGGCCGCGGTCACCAGGTAGCCGTTCTCGTCCATATCCAGGACGCCCTTGAACAGCTCGGTGTTGGGCGTATGGCCGATGGCCACGAACAGGCCGTCGACCTTGAGATCGGTGACCGCGCCGGTCTTGACGTTCTTGACCTTGAGGCCGGTGACCCCGAGCGGCTTGGTGGTGCCCACCACTTCGTCCACGGCGCTGTCCCACATCACGGTGATCTTCGGATGCTCGAACAGGCGCTTCTGCAGGATCTTCTCGGCGCGCAAGGAATCGCGCCGGTGGATCAGGGTGACCTTGGTGGCGTGGTTGGTCAGGTACAGCGCTTCCTCGACCGCGGTGTTGCCGCCGCCGACCACCGCCACTTCCTTGCCGCGGTAGAAGAAGCCGTCACAGGTGGCGCAGGCCGAGACGCCGAAGCCCTGGAAGGTCTTCTCGGTGGGCAGGCCCAGCCAGCGCGCCGAGGCGCCGGTGGAGACGATCAGGGTGTCGCCGGTGTAGACGTCGCCGCCGTCGCCGGTCGCCGTGAATGGGCGCTTGGACAGGTCGAGCTTCACGATCAGGTCGGACATGATCCTGGTGCCGACGTTCTCGGCCTGCTTCTGGAACTGCTCCATCAGCCACGGGCCTTGGATCACGTCCGGAAAGCCCGGGTAATTTTCCACGTCGGTGGTGATGGTCATCTGGCCGCCCGGCTGCATGCCGGCGACGATGATCGGGGCCAGATTCGCCCGCGCCGCGTAGATTGCGGCGGTCAGGCCGGCCGGGCCCGAGCCCAGGATGAGAACTTTGGTGTGATAATGCGCCATAACGGTCAGTGCGGGATGAGCCCGGGTCAGGGGCCAAGGGGAAGGAGCGATTGGTCGGGGGCTAACATACGGACGCTATGTGCGTACCGCAACTCACAGGGCCGGCCTATGCGCCCCGGGCATGGGGTGACCCCGAGAAGTTATGCATGCGAATCTTCAAATACATACGGATTGCTATTGCTCGTCCAACCAGAGGTTTGTAATTATATTTCGCGACTGCTGAGTCGGGGATTCGGGGGAAATGCCCGGCGGCTTCAAAACACTTGTTGATTCAGCAGGCGCTCAAAATGGGGACGAGATGCAGCGTGTAAAACTCGATCGTATCGATCGCCAGATTCTGAGCGATCTTCAGGCCGACGGCCGCATGACCAACGTGGACCTCGCGAGCCGGGCCGGCATTTCCGCGCCGCCATGCCTGCGGCGGGTGCGTGCTTTGGAAGAAGCGGGTTTCATAAAGGGATATCACGCGCAGCTCGACCAGGCGGCGCTGGGATACACCGTGACCGTGTTTGCCCACGTCGGCCTCAACAGCCAGGCGGAAGCCGATCTCTCGGCCTTCGAGGGCCTGGTCAAGGAGTGGCCGGAAGTGCGCGAGTGTCACATGCTCGCGGGCGAGATGGATTTCCTTTTGCGCGTGGTCGCCAAGGATTGGGACGCCTACCAGCGCTTCGTGACGGAAAAGCTCACCGCCGCGCCCAAGGTGGCCCATGTCAAATCGGCGCTGGCGATCCGCAGCGCCAAGAACCTGCCCGGGGTGCCGATCGCGGTGGACGGCGACAAGCCGGTTCAACCCCCGCTGACGGTCCCCGCCGAGTAGTTCCAGAGTCGCCGCGATGAGCAAGCCATGGTTTATCGCGACGATGAAGGGCTATGGCTCCATGCCGAATACCTGGCAGGGCCTGGTCGCGACGGGCGTTTATCTGCTGGCGATCTTCTGGACGCGGCCGGTGCTGATTTGGGCCTTCGGCCGCTCGATCGCGACGGCGGTGGCCTCGCCGGTCGTCATGCTGGTGCTGACGATCGCGTTCATGTTCTTCGCGCGGATGAAGACGGACAGGACGCGGCCGCCGCTGTAAGCAAACACTCATTGTCATTGCCCGGCTTGACCGGGCAATCCATGGAGCATCGAGTCCGTTGAAGGATGGATCGCCCGGTCAAGCCGGGTGATGACAGGTAGAGTAACCCAGCCTACTTAAACTTCACGCCGGTGATTTCGTAAGCCTTCCCACCGCCGGGCGCCGTCACTTCGGCGGTGTCGCCGATGGTCTTGCCGATCAGGGCGCGGCCGAGCGGGGACTGGATCGAGATCTTGTGCTTCTTCAGGTCGGCCTCGTAGGGGCCGACGATCTGATAGGTGGTCTCTTCGTCGCTATCCACGTCGGCCACGGTGACCGAGGCGCCGAAACGCACGGTCTTGCCGGACAGCTTGGACAGGTCGATCACGTCGGCGCGGCTGATGATGTCCTCGAGCTCGAGGATGCGGCCTTCGATGAAGCTCTGGCGTTCGCGCGCGGCGTGATACTCGGCGTTTTCCGAAAGGTCGCCGTGCTCGCGTGCTTCCGCGATCTGCTTGATGACCGCGTGACGCTCGACCGCCTTCAACTGGTGCAGCTCTTCCTTGAGCGGCTCCAGCCCTTCCGCCGTCATCGGGATCTTTTCCACGTCCGAGGCCCTCGCGCCTAAAAGTACTGAAGGCTCCCGCCGGGGACCGGCGAGAGCCAACACCCGAGATTTTAACCCGGGAAAACTCCTAAAACCTACGACTTAAAATAGGATTGCAGGGGGGCAACATCAAGGGCGCCGTCCTTGAGGGCGGCAATCGCCTCAATCGCGGCTTCGGCCCCCGAAAGGGTGGTGTAGTGGCAGATATTGCGGGTTAACGCCGTGCGGCGGATGGCAAAACTGTCCTTGATCGCCTGGGCGCCCTCGGTGGTGTTGACCACCATCTGAACGTTGCCGTCGATCATGGCGTCCACACAGTGCGGCCGGCCCTCGGCGACCTTGTTTACAATTTCCACCGCGAGGCCCATCCCGGCCAAGGCCTTCTGCGTGCCGCGCGTGGCGATCACCTTGAAGCCCATGGCGATGAAGCGCTGCGCGATCCGGAACGCGGCCTTCTTGTCGCTGTCGCGCACGGACACGAACACCGTGCCCTTGAGCGGCAGCACGGTGCCGGCGGCGAGCTGCGACTTCGCGAAGGCGCGCGGAAAGTCGCGGTCGAGACCGATCACCTCACCGGTGGATTTCATTTCCGGTCCCAGCACGATGTCCACGCCCGGGAAGCGGTTGAACGGGAACACGGCTTCCTTGACCGCCACGTGTCCCTTCACGCCTGTCCTGGCGTTCTGTTCCTGCCAGTCGGCGCCGAGGGCGAAGTCGCTGAGCCGGGCGCCCGCCATCAGGCGCGCGGCGAGCTTGGCCACCGGCACGCCGGTCGCCTTGGCGACGAACGGCACGGTGCGCGAGGCGCGCGGATTGACCTCGAGGATGAACACCACGCCGTCCTTGACCGCGTACTGCACGTTCATCAGGCCGACGACCTTCAGTGACTTGGCCAGCGCGATGGTCTGGCGCTTGATCTCGTCGACGATCTCGGCCTTCAAGCTGTAGGGCGGCAGGGCGCAAGCGGAATCGCCCGAGTGAATGCCGGCTTCCTCGATGTGCTCCATGATGGCGGCGATATAGACGTCCTCGCCGTCGGCCATGGCGTCCACGTCCACTTCGATGGCGCCGGACAGATATGAGTCGATCAGCACCGGATTCTCGCCACTGACCTTCACGGCTTCGCGCATATAGGAGGCCAGCGCCTGGTCGTCGTGGACGATGCGCATGGCGCGGCCGCCCAGCACATAGGACGGGCGGATCACGACCGGGTAGCCGATGCGGTTGGCGGCGGCGACGGCTTCCGCGAAGGTATGCGCGGTGCCGTTGGCGGGCTGGCGCAGCTTGAGGTCGCCCAGCAGCTTCTGGAAGCGTTCGCGGTCCTCGGCCAGGTCGATGGCGTCGGGCGAGGTGCCGAGGATGGGAATGCCGGCGGCCTCGAGCGCGTGCGACAGCTTGAGGGGCGTCTGCCCGCCGAGCTGCACGATCACGCCCAGCACCTTGCCGTTGCTCTGTTCGGTGGTGATCAGTTCGATCACGTCCTCGGCGGTCAGCGGCTCGAAATACAAACGGTCGGAGGTGTCGTAATCGGTGGACACGGTCTCCGGGTTGCAGTTGACCATGATGGTCTCGAAGCCGGCGTCGCGCAGCGCAAAGGCGGCGTGGACGCAGCAGTAGTCGAACTCGATGCCCTGGCCGATGCGGTTGGGCCCGCCGCCCAGGATCACCACCTTGTTTTTGGCCGATGGTTCGGCCTCGCACTCGGGCGGATTGAGGCCGTCGCCCTCGTAGCAGGAATACATATAGGGCGTGGGCGAGGCGAATTCGGCGGCGCAGGTGTCGATGCGCTTGAACACCGGCCGTACCTTGAGGGCGCGGCGATGATTGCGCACATCCACGGCCTTCTTGCCGGTGAGTTCGGCGAGGCGCGCGTCGGAGAAGCCCAGCTTCTTCAGGCGCAGCATTTCGCCCTGGGTCGTCGGCAACCCCTTGGCCTGCACGTCGCGCTCGGCGGCGACGAGCGCTTCCAGTTGGCGCAGGAACCAGGGATCGAAGGTGGTGGCGGCGCGCACGTCCTCGACGCTGAGGCCGTAGCGCAAGGCCTGCGCCGCCAACAATATGCGATCCGGGCGCGGCTTCGGCAGCGCGGTGCGCAAAGCGGTCTTGTCGGTGACCGGTTTGCCGCTCTCGTCCATCAGCAGGTCGTTGAGGCCGGTCAGGCCGGTCTCCATCGAGCGCAGACCCTTCTGCAGGCTCTCGGCGAAGGTGCGGCCCACGGCCATCGCTTCGCCCACCGACTTCATGGCGGTGCCGAGCAGCGGGTCGGCGTCGGCGAATTTCTCGAAGGTGAAGCGCGGGATCTTGGTGACCACATAGTCGATGGTCGGCTCGAACGACGCCGGGGTCGCCTTGGTGATGTCGTTGACCAGTTCGTCGAGCGTGTAGCCGACCGCGAGCTTGGCGGCGATTTTGGCGATCGGGAATCCGGTCGCCTTGGACGCCAGCGCCGAGGAGCGCGAGACGCGCGGGTTCATCTCGATCACCACCATGCGGCCGTCGGCCGGGTTCACGGCGAACTGCACGTTGGAGCCGCCGGTATCGACGCCGATCTCGCGCAGGCAGGCGATCGAGGCGTTGCGCATCACCTGGTATTCCTTGTCGGTGAGCGTCAGTGCCGGCGCGACGGTGATGGAATCCCCGGTGTGGATGCCCATGGGGTCCACGTTCTCGATGGAGCAGATGATGATGCAGTTGTCCGCTTTGTCGCGGACTACTTCCATCTCGTATTCCTTCCAGCCCAGCACCGACTCTTCCACCAGCACGGTCTTCACCGGCGAGGCGGCCAGGCCGGTGCCGACGATGTATTCGAATTCCTCGGTGTTGTAGGCGATGCCGCCGCCTTCGCCGCCCATGGTGAAGGACGGGCGGATGATCGCGGGCAGGCCGGTGATCTTCACCGCCTCGCGCGCTTCCTCGAGCGAGCGCACCATCTGCGAGCGCGGGCTTTCCAGGCCGATCTTGGTCATGGCGTCGCGGAACAGCTCGCGGTCCTCGGCCTTGGCGATCACGTCGCGCTTGGCGGCGATCATCTCGACGCCGTACTTGGCGAGGATGCCGCTGTCGGCGAGCTTCATGGCGGTGTTGAGCGCGGTCTGGCCGCCCATGGTGGGCAGCAGCGCGTCCGGGCGTTCCTTCTCGATGATCTTGGTCACCATCTCCGGGGTGATCGGCTCGACATAGGTGGCGTCGGCCATCTCCGGGTCGGTCATGATGGTGGCGGGGTTCGAGTTCACCAGGATGACGCGGTAGCCTTCCTCGCGCAGCGCCTTGCAGGCTTGCGCGCCCGAGTAGTCGAACTCGCAGGCCTGGCCGATCACGATCGGCCCTGCGCCGATGATCAGGATGCTCTTGATGTCGGTCCGCTTCGGCATGGCGTCAGGCCTTCTTCTTCTGGTCGGCCATCAGCTTGGTGAAGCGATGGAACAGGTAGTGGCTGTCCTGGGGGCCGGGCGAGGCTTCGGGGTGGTACTGGACCGAGAACACCGGCTTGTCGATGCTGCGCATGCCTTCGACGATGCCGTCGAACAACGACTTGTGGGTCTCGATCACATCCTTTGGCAAGGTCGCGCGGTCGACGCAGAAGCCGTGGTTCTGCGAGGTGATCTCGACCTTGCCGGTTTCCAGATCCTTCACCGGCTGGTTGGCGCCGCGGTGGCCGCGGTCGAGCTTGTAGGTCTTGGCGCCGAAGGCCAGCGCCAGCAACTGGTGGCCGAGGCAGATGCCGAACACCGGCTTGCCCGCGGCGATCACCTTCTGGATCTCCGGCACGGCGTAAACGCCGGTGGCGGCGGGGTCGCCGGGGCCGTTGGACAGGAACACGCCGTCCGGCTGGTGGCGCAGGATGTCCTCGGCGGTGGCGGTGGCCGGCACCACGGTCACCTTGCAGCCGGCGTCGGCCAGGCAGCGCAGGATGTTCTGCTTGGCGCCGTAATCGACCGCGACCACATGGAACTTGGGTTTTTCCTGCGCGCCGTAGCCGCTCCCCTTGTCCCAGCGGGTCTGGTTCCAGGCATAGGTCTGGCGGCAGGTGACGTCCTTGGCGAGGTCCATGCCGTTGAGGCCGGGCCAGGCCTTGGCCTGGGCGAGCAGTTTGGGAATGTCGAAATTCCCGCGCGGGTCGTGGCAGATCACGCCGTTGGGGGCGCCCCGGTCGCGGATCAGGCGGGTCAGGCGGCGGGTGTCGACCCCGGCGATACAGGGGAGATTATTGGCCTTCAGCCAGGCGTCGAGGTGCTGGCGGGCGCGGTAGTTCGACGGCTCGGTGATGTCGGCGCGCAGGATGCAGCCGCGCGCGGCCGGGGTGACGCTTTCCAGGTCTTCCGGGTTGGCGCCGACGTTGCCGACATGCGGGAAGGTGAAGGTGATGATCTGCCCGGCGTAGGACAGGTCGGTCAGGACTTCCTGGTAGCCGGTGATCGAGGTGTTGAACACCACCTCGCCGACATTGCTGCCCACGGCGCCCAGTCCATGTCCCCAAAAAACCGTGCCATCGTGCAGGACCAGAACGGCCGTTGCACCGGCGGGCTTTTCAGACACAGTTTCGGGGGCCATCGGTGCGTAAAGCTCCTGGACTTAAAGTTTTGGTCGCGTTTTCGGCGGCGAACCGGGGTCCATTTCGCCGGAAAACGCTCCACGAGTTCGCACCCGCCCTTGCCGTCCTTCTCCGAAGCCTGGAGACGGGCGACCTGCGTTGTGCGCGAGTTGTGTGACTGAAGACCGGTGTTTAGGCATAGCCCCCCCCTGAGTCAACCAACGTTTTCCAGCTCAATTTTCGCTGGCTATTTTGCTGCCGAAGCTTTTGCCAAGGGGCGGGGATTCCTTTAGCCTCGGTCCTTTCCGCCATTCAGGATTCGAGACACACATGTTGCGCACCCGCTTCAGCGAGGCGTTGAAAGACGCCCTTAAGTCAAAGAACGAACGGGTGGTGCACACCGTCCGCCTGGTCATGGCCGCCCTCAAGGACAAGGACATCGCCGCCCGCCCCAAGGGCGTCACCGCAATCCCGGACGAGGAGATCCTCCAGATGATGGCCGGCATGGTGAAACAGCGCCGGGAAAGCATCGAGATGTTCGAAAAAGGCGGGCGCCCCGAACTGGCCAAGGCCGAGCAGGAAGAGATCGACATCATCCAGAGCTTCATGCCCAAGCAGATGGACGAAGCCGAGCAAACGGCGGCCATCAAGGCCGCCATCGCCCAGACCGGCGCTTCCAGCGTCAAGGACATGGGCAAGGTCATGGCGGTGCTGAAGGAAAAGCACGCCGGCCAGATGGATTTCTCGAAGGCCTCGGGCCTGGTGAAGGCCACCCTGGGCTGATGGCCCATGCTAAAGTGGGTGCCGGATGGCCACCTTCACGCCCCAGTTCCTGGATGAAATCCGCGCCCGGATCCCGGTGTCGTCGGTGGTCGGCAAGCGGGTCAAGCTGATCCGCCGCGGCCGCGAGTACATCGGCTTAAGCCCGTTCTCCAACGAAAAGTCCCCGTCCTTCACCGTCAGCGACGAGAAGGGCTTCTACCACTGCTTCTCCACCCAGGAGCACGGGGACATCTTCACCTTCCTGATGAAGACCCAGAACCTGAGCTTCCCCGAGGCGGTCGAGCGCCTGGCGGAAGAGGCCGGCGTGGAGATGCCGCGCCAGACCCGGGAGGAGGTGCAGGAAGCCGCGCGGGTGACGCTGCTCCAGCAGGCCGCGGATGCCGGTTGCGGCGTGTTCGAGGAAGCCCTGCGCGGGCCCGAGGGCCGCCGCGCGCTGGCCTACCTGCGCGAGAGCCGTGGCCTCACCGAGGAGACCATCAAGCGATTCCGCCTCGGTTATGCGCCGCAGGGGAATGCGGTGAAGAGCAAGCTCACCGCGCGCGGCGTGAAGGAAGACCTGCTGCTGGAAACCCGCCTGGTGTCGCCGGGCAAGGACGGGCGCGAATCCTTCGACTTCTTCCGCGACCGGGTAATGTTCCCGATCATGGACGCGCGCGGGCGCCCCGTGGCCTTCGGTGGCCGTGTCATGGGTGAGGGCGAGCCGAAATACCTGAACTCGCCGGACACGCCGCTGTTCCACAAGGGCCAGATGCTCTACGGCCTGTCGCTGGCGCGCGAAAAGGCCTCGGCCGACCGCGAGATCATCGTCGCCGAAGGCTATATGGACGTGATCGCCCTGGCCCAGGCCGGGTTCACCAACGCCGTCGCGCCGCTCGGCACCGCGCTCACCGAAACCCAGATCGCGCTGTTGTGGCGCTTCGCGCCCGAGCCGATCCTTTGCTTTGACGGCGATAAGGCGGGGCGCGCGGCCGCCCTGCGTGCGGCTGATCGCGCGCTGCCGGTGCTCAAGCCCGGCTTCTCGCTGCGCTTCGCCATCATGGCCGGCGGCAAGGATCCCGATGAGATCTGCCGCCGCCAGGGGCCCGAAGCCATGGCCGAGGTGCTGGCGGGGGCTTTGCCCTTGTCCGAGGTGGTGTGGAACCAGCTGCTGGCCGAGCACCCGACCGACACGCCGGAGCGGCGCGCGGGCTTCGAGGCCCACGCCATGGCGAAAGCGGGCCAGATCGAAGACGAGACGGTGCGCAGCCAGTACCGTCAGATGTTCAAGAACAAGCTGTACGAGTTGTTCCGGCCGGAGCGGCCGGCCGCGCCCGGCCGGACCGGGCAGGGAAAGGCGTTCCGGGGATCCAAGGCCGGGTCCAAATTTCCACGGGGGGCAAGTTTTCCACAGGTTTTCCCCAGGCCGGCGGCGGTCAGCGAAGACGCCCGGAGCCAGACCGCCAGGGCGCTGCGGGAGCGGATTCTGCTGGCGACCGCCTTGAATCACCCGGAAATCATCGAGCGGGTGGAAGAACGCCTGGGCGCGCTTATGTTTTCCGACGCTCGCCTTGACTCGTTGAGGCAAAGCGCCTTATTGCACCTAGCTCAGACCCAGGAGCTTGATTTTGCTACGCTGCGGGCCCAATTAGCATCTCAAGGATTTGCCCAGGAGCTCGCGAATCTTTTAGATTCAGACATTTATGTCCATGCGGGCTTCGCGAAGCCGCTCGTCGCGGCGGCGCAGGCCCTGGCAGGCTGGGATCATACCTATGCCCTGATCCAGCGGACCGACCTTGAGGCGGACCTCAAGCGAGCAGAACAAGACCTGGCGGAAAACCCGTCGGAACAGACTTTTGCGGCACTTAAGGCATTACGCGAACAAACCGGACCGGCCGAAGACGATGACCAAGACCCAGGCCACCCGTGACGCGAATCGCCAAAAAATACTTATGATTCAGCCTGTTAGACTTTTGACGCCGGAGCTCTGAATGGCGACCAAAGCGGCCCCAAAGACCAAACCGGCAAAAGCAGCGGCCAAATCCGCTGCCAAAGCGCCCGTGAAGGCTGCCCCGCTTAAGGCATTGAAGCCGGCCCCCAAGGCCGCGGCCAAGCCCGCGCCCAAGGCGCCTGCCGCCGCCAAGCCGGCAAAGCCCGTCAAAGACCTGAAGGCGGCCCTCAAGGCGTCCGCCGCCAAAGCCGCAACGGCGGCCCCCGCCAAGGCGTTATCACCGGCCAAGGATGGCGCCAAAGCGGCCCTCCCGAAATCCACCGCGAAAGGGGCGCCGCCTGCCGCGGCTGCGCCCGTCGCCAAGACCAAACTTAACGTACCAGGAGCTAAACCATTGGCGACCAAAGCGGCCACTGCAGAAAAAGAAGAACCGCAAGAAGGCGCCGCGGCGGCTGCCCCCGGTGATTCGCCTTTGCTCGATTCCACCAATGCCTCGATCAAGAAGCTGATCGCGAAGGCCAAGGAACGCGGCTACATCACCTATGACGAGCTGAACGCCGCGCTGCCGTCGGAGGAAATGACCTCCGAGCAGATCGAAGACACCATGTCGATGCTGTCCGAGATGGGCATCAACGTCGTGGAAGGCGAGGAAGCCGAGGAAGCCGAACCGGCCGCCGACGGCGAGGAAAGCCCCAAGGCCGAAGCCTACGCCGGCGGCAATATCGACGAAGACGACGTCGGCCGTACCGACGACCCGGTGCGCATGTACCTGCGTGAGATGGGCTCGGTCGAGCTGCTGTCGCGCGAGGGCGAAATCGCCATCGCCAAGCGCATCGAGGCCGGCCGCGAGATGATGATCGGCGGCATCTGCGAAAGCCCGATCACCATCCGCTCGCTGCTGGCGTGGCACGACGCGCTGCAGAACGGCAAGATGCTGCTGCGCGACATCATCGACCTCGACGCGACCTATGGCGCGGGAGCCTCCGACACCGCCTCCGACCAGGAGCTGGAAGTCGATGTGGTGTCCGCCCCCGCCGACGGCGATGACGAGGAAGCCCCGAAGGGTAAGGCCAACGGCAACGGCGCCGCGCGGGAAGGGAATGCGCGCGAAGAACAGAACGGCGCTGCGCCGGGTGTGCCCGGTGTCCCGGGCGGCCCAGGTGGATTAGGCGGCGGCGATGAAAGCGATGAAGCCGCGGTCTCGCTCGCGGCCATGGAAGCCTCGCTGATGCCGCAGGTGCTGGAGGCGTTCGAGAAGATCGCCGCCACCTACGGCAAGCTGAAAAAGAGCCAGGAATCGCGCCTGCAGACCCTGCAGCAGGGCGCCGAGATCGAGAAGGGCGTCGAACGCCGCTTCCAGAAGCTGAAGGCCGAACTGGTCGAGCTGATGGAGGCCGTGCACCTCAACAATGCGCGTATCGAATCCCTGGTCGAACAGCTCAACGACCTGAACCGCAAGCTGCTCGGCTTCGAGGGCCAGATCCTGCGCTACGCGCTCAAGTCGCGCATCAAGCGCGAGGAATTCCTGGAAAATTATTACGGGGCCGAGCTCGACCCGAATTGGCTGGTGCGCGTCGGCAAGCTGGCCGGCAAGGGCTGGAAGGAGTTCGCCACCCGCTTCACCACCGAAGTGGAAGGCGTGCGTGCCCAGATCTCGGCGATTTCCGACGAAGCCGGCGTGTCGATCGCGGAATTCCGCCGCATCGTGAACACCGTGCAGAAGGGCGAACGCGAAGCCAGCCGCGCCAAGAAGGAAATGATCGAGGCCAACCTGCGCCTCGTGATCTCGATCGCCAAGAAATACACCAACCGCGGCCTGCAGTTCCTCGACCTGATCCAGGAAGGCAACATCGGCCTCATGAAGGCCGTGGATAAGTTCGAATACCGCCGCGGCTACAAGTTCTCGACCTACGCCACGTGGTGGATCCGCCAGGCGATCACGCGCTCGATCGCCGACCAGGCGCGCACCATCCGCATCCCCGTGCATATGATCGAGACCATCAACAAGCTGGTGCGCACCAGCCGCCAGATGCTCCACGAGATTGGCCGCGAGCCGACCCCGGAAGAGCTGGCCGAGAAGCTGCAGATGCCGCTCGAGAAGGTGCGCAAGGTTCTGAAGATCGCGAAGGAGCCGATCTCCCTCGAAACCCCGATCGGGGACGAGGAGGACAGCCACCTCGGCGACTTCATCGAAGACAAGAACGCCGTGCAGCCGCTGGACGCCGCCATCAACGGCAACCTGCGCGAAACCTGCACCCGCGTGCTGGCGAGCCTGACCGCCCGCGAGGAACGCGTTCTGCGCATGCGTTTCGGCATCGGCATGAACACCGACCACACGCTGGAGGAAGTCGGCCAGCAGTTCTCGGTGACCCGCGAGCGAATACGCCAGATCGAAGCCAAGGCGCTGCGCAAGCTCAAGCACCCGAGCCGCTCGCGCAAGCTCCGCAGCTTCCTGGACAACTGAGCCGCAAACAGCGGCGTTGTCGGATTTCTATGAACGGCCGGTGGTGCGAACCACCGGCCGTTTTGTTTTGCTGGGATGTGGGAAGCCGTGATGTGGAAAGCCGTGGGTCGGTAATCTGTTTCACGTGAAACATTGCCGCGGTGTCGATACCGCGGCGCAGGTGGGGCCTGTAGCTCAATTGGTTAGAGCGGGCCGCTCATAACGGTCTGGTTG
>JAIBCD010000198.1 GCA_019694335.1 Rhodospirillaceae bacterium
GCGACCCGGAGCTCCTGGCCGACCCGCTCTTCGCCCAGGCCGGCGGCTTCGACACCATCGACCGCGAGTTCGACCACGGGCTGGGCGAAATCCTGAAGGACCTCAACACCGCCATCTGGGACGGCCGAGCCGCATGAACCGGAACCCGCCATGAACCCCGCCGCCGATCTCGTGGGCCGCCTGTGGCGGCTCTGCGCGCTGCTCCGCAAGGACGGCGTCACCTACCACCAGTACGTCACCGAGCTGACCTACCTGCTCTTCCTCAAGATGGAATCGGAAGGCGGGCGCCCGCGACGGAATCGCGAGGAGGCCGCGCCGATCCCAGAGCGCTACCGCTGGGGAGCCCTGAAAGCGGCCAGCGAGACCGAGGTGCTGCAGCGGTATCGACAGGCCCTGATCGATCTTGGCGACCAGTCAAAGGTGACAGATTCTTCGGTTGTCGCGATCTTCCAGAACGCCTCGACCATCGTCCGCGAGCCGGCCAACCTGCGCCGCCTGATCGACGCCATCGACGGGCTGCACTGGTTCAGCGAGGAGCGGGACGCCTATGGCGACACCTACGAGGGCCTCCTCCAGAAGATGGCAGAGGAGACCAAGCGTGGTGCCGGCCAGTACTTCACCCCGCGCGTGCTGATCGAGGTCATGGTCCGCCTGATGCAGCCGCAACCGGGCGAGGTGATCCAGGACCCCGCAGCCGGCACCGGGGGCTTCCTCATCGCCGCCGATCGCCACATGCGCGCCGCGACCGACGACTATTTCGCGCTGTCACCGAAGCAGGCGGCCTTTCAGCTCGACGAGGCGCTGCGCGGGCTGGAGAACGTGGCCGATACATTCCGCCTGCTGAGAATGAACTTGCACCTGCACGGAATCGACCCTAGCCATCTCGACCTCGCGGACACGCTGTCGCCGAGCGGCGCCGAGGCGAAGTTCAAGAACGCCGACCTGATCCTGACCAACCCGCCCTTCGGCCCGGCCGGCGGCCCGCCGACGCGGGACGACCTCTCGATCACCGACCGCGTCTCGTCCTACCAGCTCCCCTTCGTCGAGCATTGCATCCGCGCGCTCAAGCCCGGCGGCCGCGCCGCCGTGGTGGTGCCCGACAACGTCCTCTTCGACGACGGCCGCGGCCGCGCGCTGCGCCAGCGGCTGATGAACGGCTGCGACCTCCACACCATCCTGCGCCTGCCGACCGGCATCTTCTATGCGCAAGGGGTGAAGACCAACGTGCTCTTCTTCACCCGCTCGGAAGACGAGGCGCCGGCCGTCGACGCGACCCGGGCCGTCTGGATCTACGACCTGCGCACCGGCGCCCCCGCCTACGGCAAGACGAACCCGCTCAAGGCGGCGGACTTCGACGGCTTCGTCGCCGCCTTCGGCGACGATCCCCATGGCAGGGCGCCGCGCACCGACGAGGGCGAGACCGGCCGCTTCCGCCGCTTCACCCGCGCGGAGATTGCCGCGCGGGGCGACAACCTGGACATCACCTGGCTCAAGGACACCGGCGCCGATGCCGAGGAAGGCCTGAGCACGCCGGAGGAGATCGCAGCGGCGATCGAAGGGCATCTGGCGGCGGCGCTGGGGGAAATCCGGACACTCATGGAAGAACTGGACAGCGGCATGGCCGAGCCGCGAGTCGGAGAGGCGGCCGAGTGACGTTGCCGACCGGATGGGCGCAGACCTCGCTGGGCAATCTCGCGGAATTTGTCATGGGGCAGGCGCCCCCGGGCGTCGACTGCAACAAGCAGGGCGTCGGCACGCCCTTCGTGAAGGCGGGCGAATTCGGTCCCGAGCGGCCCGTAGTCCGCGAGTGGACGACGAAGCCCCTGAAGTTCGCCACCGCGGCAGACGTGCTGATCTGCGTCGTGGGTGCGACCGCCGGAAAGCTGAATCTCGGCGCCGATTGCGCGATCGGGCGCTCCGTCGCGGCGATCCGCCCAAATGACGCCACGTCCGCCGCCTTCCTCTACCCGCGCCTCAAGTCGGAAGTCGGCAAGCTTCGCAGCGGATCGACCGGAACGGCCCAGGGCGTCATATCGCGCGAAATGCTGGCCGACATTCCAATCATGCTGCCGCCGTTGGCAGAGCAGCGGCGCATTGTTTCCAAAATATCTGCCACTAAAGACCAAATTTCTAACTGCCGAAATAGTATACCAAAATTGTCAAATCTATTGAAATTGCTCCGTACAAAAGCTCTTGAACTTGGGTTGCAGGGACTTCTTACTCAACAAATTCGATCGGAAATCTCAAATCCTATTGTTCCATATCCTGTACTTGACGATCAGGAGCGCTGCGGTTGGAATTTTCAGAATTTGCCTCACGATTGGAAATGGGTTTCGTTCTCAAATTTCCTGCGAGATGTTACCGAAAATGATCGGAAGATTCCAGAGAGAGACTATCAGATGGATGGTCCATTCCCTATTGTGGATCAGGGTCGATCGGAAGTTGCCGGGTTTACAGACAGAGAATATCTTGTTCATCCCTCAAGACATCCCTGCATCGTTTTTGGCGATCACACTCGGCGTATCAAGTTGGTATCACCACCATTCGTTCAAGGCGCCGATGGAGTTAGAGTCTTGGCTCCCGCTCCGGGCGTTGATATTCGCTTCGCACGATATGCAATGTTGGGCGCCAACATCCCCAACAAGGGGTATAGCCGCCATATGAAGTTCATCAAGAGGGCGGTTTGGCCCGTGCCGCCTATCGAGGAGCAGGTTTCCATCATTGCACGACTGGACTTCGCCTTTGATCGAATCGCGCATCTCGAAGAGGAGGTAACTAACGCGCTCGCCCTCCTCGACCGCCTGGAGGGCGCCATCCTCGACAAGGCGTTCCGGGGCGAGCTGGTGCCGCAGGACCCGGACGACGAGCCGGCGAGCGTGATGCTGGAGCGCATCCGGGCCGCGCGGGCGACGGAGAAGCCGGCGCCGCGCCGCAGGGCGAGCGCGGCGCCGGCGGGCTGAGCGCGCGGGCCGGCGGCTACGCGGGCACGGCCTCCCCCGCCCGCGCCGCCATCGCCGCCTTGTAGAACGCCACGATCCACCGCCCCACGGTCGCCGCGTCGGTGCCGCCGGAGAGCGTCGCGAGCGCGGCGTCGGCGGTGGCGTCGGGGATGAGGGTGCCCTTGCGGGTGCGGATGAGCTCGCCCGAGAAGTCGGACGAGAACTCGGGGTGGCCCTGGAAGGACAGGGCCGTCGTGCCGTAGGCGAGTGCGCCCAGGGGGCAGAAGTCGGAGCCGGCGATCACCTCGGCGCCGGGCGGCAGCGCGACGACCTGGTCCTGGTGCATCGCCTGGATGGCGAACTCGGGCGCGGCATCCGCCATGAACGGCAGCGGCCGGCGCACCCGGTAGCGGTGGATGCCGACGCCCCAGCCGCGGTCCGACTTCTCGACCCGGCCGCCCATGGCGTCGGCCAGGATCTGGTGGCCGAAGCAGATGCCGACGACCGGCACCCGGTCGGCGACGGCGCGGCGCAGGAAGTCCTTGAGCGGCGCCATCCACGGCAGGTCGTCATAGACGCCGTGGCGCGAGCCGGTGACGATCCAGCCGTCCTCGGCCGTCGTCGCCTCGGGGAAGACGCCGTCCAGCACCGGAT
>JAIBCD010000199.1 GCA_019694335.1 Rhodospirillaceae bacterium
TGAGCTGGACTCGTTCCTCGGCATCGACCGTTCGATCCTGGGCCGGTCCTGGCGCCTTAGGCCCGCCGCCGACGCCGACGTTTCCGCGCTCACGCGCCAGGCCGATGTCTCCGACGCGGTGGCCCGCGTGCTGGCGGCGCGCGGGGTCGGCGCCGACGGCGCGGAACTGTTCCTGCGGCCTACCCTCAAGGCCTTGATGCCGGATCCGCGCGTGTTCGCGGGCATGGACGCCGCGGTTGCGCGCATCGTCGCCGCGGTGAAGGCGGGCGAGCGCATAGCGATTTTCGGCGATTACGATGTCGACGGCGCGACGTCCTCGGCGCTGCTGATGCGCTTCTTCCGCGCGGCCGGCGCGGATGTAATCACCTATATCCCGGACCGGCGGGCCGAGGGCTATGGCCCCAATGAGCCGGCGCTGCGCAAATTGCACGGCGAAGGCGTGAAGCTGGTGATCACCGTCGATTGCGGGATCACGTCATATGCGCCGCTGGAAGCCGTGCGCGGGATCGGACTCGACGTGGTCGTGGTCGATCACCACAAGGCGGAGGCGGTGCTGCCGATGGCTGCCGCGGTGGTCAACCCCAATCGCCTCGACGACACCAGCCATCAAGGCCATCTCGCCGCCGTCGGGGTCGCGTTCCTGGTGGCGGTGGCGGTCAACCGCGCATTGCGCGAAGCGGGCTGGTACGGTGAAAAGATTCCCGAACCCGACTTGCGCCAATGGCTGGATCTCGTGGCGCTCGGCACGGTCTGCGACGTGGTGCCGCTGCGGGGCCTCAATCGCGCCTTCGTGGTGCAGGGGCTCAATGTCCTCGCGCGCGGCGCCAACGTCGGGCTCGCGGCCTTGAGCAAGGTGGCGCGGATCGACTCACGCCCCAGCGCTTTCCATCTCGGGTTCCTGCTCGGTCCGCGCGTGAATGCCGGCGGGCGCGTCGGGCAGGCGGACCTCGGCACGCGATTGTTGTCGACCGAGGATGCCGACGAGGCCGCCGCGCTCGCGTTGCGGCTCGACGAATTCAACGCCGCGCGCAAGGAGATCGAAGCGGCGGTGCTGCAGGAAGCCATCGAGCAGGTCGAGACCCGCGCCGGTCCCGACGACGCGGTGCTGATCGCCGCTGGGGCGGACTGGCATCCCGGCGTCATCGGCATCGTCGCCGGGCGCTTGAAGGAACGCTACGACCGTCCGGCGGTGGTGATCGCGATCGAAGCCGGCATGTCCAAGGGGTCCGGGCGCTCAATCGCCGGCATCGATCTCGGCAAGGCGGTGATCGCCGCGCGCGAGGCCGGGCTGCTCGTCAAGGGCGGCGGTCACGCCATGGCGGCCGGATTCACGGTGGCCGAGGAACAGCTGGAAGCGTTCGGCGCCTTCCTGCAAAAAGCCGTGCGCGAGCAGCAGGCCGGCGAACCGGCGAGCCCGCGCCTTGCGCTCGACGGCGCGGTGGCGGTTTCGGCCGTGACCACCCGGCTGATCGAGGAATTGGAATGCGTGGCGCCGTTCGGCGCGGGCAACGAGGAGCCGCGCTTCGCGGTGGTGGATGCCGAAGTGGTCAAGGCCGATATCGTCGGGCAGGGGCATGTGCGCTGCATCCTCGCGGGCCGCGGTGGCGGACGCTTGACCGCCATCGCCTTCAACAGCGTGGATTCCGACCTGGGCCATGCGCTTCTCACCGGCGTCGGCAGCCGCTTGCATTTCGCCGGATGCATCCGCGCCAATACCTGGCAAGGGCGCACGACCGCCCAGCTGGTGGTCGACGACGCGGCCGTGCCACAGGCCCAATAAACCGCGCCGATTCCTGTTTATAACGCATTGATTGTAGGTGAATTTCCGGCCTTTGCGGCAGATTGACGGGCCGTGATCGGCATGCCACCGTCATGGGCATGATCCTTTTAAGGGGTCATGCCGGATCTTGATTGGTCGCATTGTCTACGGCGAACCGGTATCCACTTCGCCGGACAATGCTCAACAGACCCATAGGGGCATGGGACATAGGGGAGTGACACAACAATGCTGAAAATGATCGCCGGCGCCGTGGCCGGCCTTGGCCTGATGGCGCTGACCGCGGGCGCTTACGCCGCCGCCGCGCCTTCGGGCTCGGGAGAGTTCACCCCGAGCAAAGTGACCTGCCTCGAATACACCAACGGTCTGGGGGAGAACTCCTCGACCAAGATGCAGGCTGAAATTTCGCGGATCTGGATGCTGGGCTACCTCGCCGGCTACTACAAAGCCAGCATGAACCTGCAGTTCACCGATGACGCGGCCGAGGCCGCGAAGATCGGCGACCTGATGCTGCAGCGTTGCCGTGACAGCCCGACGGCCTCGATCCTGGTGGTGGCGATGAAGGCGTTGGCGGCCGAGCCGCACCAGCTGCCCGCCGCCGTGACCGCCGACTTCGTGCCCAGCAAGTTCACCTGCGGCGATTTCGTCGACGCCAAGGGCGGCGCCGCCAACGCCGCCGCCAAGGCCGACCTGGCCGAGTTGTGGGGCTTCGGCTTCATCCAGGGCTTCAAGAACGTGGCCCAGGCCGACATGGAAATCCCGATCGCGGTCAAACCGCAATTGCTCGGCGCCGTGCAGCGCTCTTGCGGCAACAACCGCGCGACCTTGTTCATGGACCTGACCGCGCTGGTCGCGGACAAGGTGAAGCTGAACTAACCAGCCGGCTGGCGAAAGAAAAACGGGCTCCGAAAGGAGCCCGTTTTTTTTATTTCTTGGGGCGCTTGCGCCGGCCCGGTTCGCGCGGCGGAAGCGTGGTGTCGCCGTCGCCGAGGATTCTTTGCATCAGCACCGCGTCCACCCAGCGTCCGAACTTGAAGCAGGTGGAGCTCAGGGCGCCGACCACGAAGAAACCGTGGCGGCTGTGGATCGCGAGCGAGGCGGCGTTGGTGCTGTCGCCGATCACCGCCACCATCTGGCGGAAACCGAGTGCGGTGCAGCGCTCGATCAGCTCCGCCATCAGGGCGTTGCCGACATTGCGCCCCAGGAAGTCGGGCGCGACATAGATCGAATCCTCGATGGTGTAGCGGTAGCCGGAGCGTTCCCGGTACGGCGCGGCATAGGCGTAACCGCCGACCTTGTTGCCCTTCACCGCCACCAGCCACGGCAGGCCGCGCGCCTGGACGCGCTGCCACCGGGCGGTCATCTCCGCCACCGTCGGGGGCTCTTCCTCGAAGGACGCCGTGGTGAGGCGGACGAAGTGGGAATAGATCTCCTGGACGGCGGGCATGTCCGATTCCAGCGCCGGCCGGATTCTGACCTTGACCGGCCCGGTGGCCGCCTGTTTTCCCGATGACGTGCTCATAGGTTCCGCTCTCCCGGGGAAAGCCGTGAAAAACCGCCATCCGTCTGTATCTTGACGGACGCCGGCCCGCAACCGGGAAAGGGGGGTGGGAAACCCCACTTATCCCCAAGTGGGGCCTAGCTATTTTGGCCGCTTGATTTATCGGGCTCCGCCCGGTATCACCGCATCCCTCGGACGCCTTGTATGGCTCAAGTCCCCATCGTCTAGAGGCCTAGGACATCGCCCTTTCACGGCGACGACCGGGGTTCGAATCCCCGTGGGGACGCCAT
>JAIBCD010000064.1 GCA_019694335.1 Rhodospirillaceae bacterium
AGCGCGGGCTCGGGCGAGATCATGACCGAGGCCGGGCTGGCCAGGCAGATCGACCGCATGCTGGCGTCGCCCAAGATGGAATACGGCGTGCGCGCCTTTTTCGCCGATATGCTGGGCTTCGACGACTTCGCCACGCTCGCGATCGATACCAACCTGTATCCCAAGTTCACCAAGAACGTGGAAGACAACGCGCGCGAACAGACTTTGCGTACCGTCGCCGATCACCTGATTACGCGCAACCGCGACTACCGCGACCTGATGACAACCCGCGACACCTTCCTCACACAGTCGCTGGCGGCGATCTACGGTGTGCCGCTGCCGCACCGCCAGGAAATGGGCGGCGCCGTGGCCTGGGTGCCTTATCAGTTCCCGGCGGACGACCCGCATGTGGGGCTCCTTACCCAGGTGAGCTTCCTGTCCCTGCACTCGCACCCCGGCAACACTTCTCCGACGCTGCGCGGCAAGGCGCTGCGCGAGAACCTGCTGTGCCAGCGGGTGCCGCCGCCGCCGGGCAACGTCGATTTCTCGATCGTGCAGGACACCAATAATCCGCTGTTCAAGACGGTTCGTCAGCGCCTGACCGCGCATCGCAACAATCCGGTGTGCGCCGGTTGTCACCGCATTACCGACCCGATCGGCCTGGCGCTCGAGGATTTCGACGCCGCCGGGGTCTCGCGCAGCGAGGAGAACGGCGCGCCGATCGACGCCAGCGGCGACTTCAGCGGAAAGCCGTTCAAGAACGTGGTCGAACTGGCGGCGATCCTGCGCGACGAGCCGGCGGTGACATCTTGTGTGGTGGACCGTGCTTTCTCGTTCGGCACGGCCCGTGCCCCGCTCGCCAAGGAAGCCGAGTGGCTTGCCACGGTGAAGGCCGATCTGACCAAGAACGGCGTGAAGTGGCGCGACCTGGTGCGCCGCATCGCGCTCAACCCGGATTTCTACACGGTCCCCGCGCCGGAAACCCAGCGGGCCGACGCGCAGAAGTAGGCGCGGACGAAAACGAAGCAAGGAGTTTGCGATGAAAATCAGTGAAGCTCTCGGCCGCCGCGCCCTTCTGCGCGGCATGCTCGGCGGCTCGGCCGTTACGGTGGGCCTGCCGATCCTGGAGTGCATGCTGAACGGGAACGGTACGGCCTATGCGGCTACCGGTCAGGCGCTGTCGCCCTGTTTCGGCACCTGGTTCTGGGGCCTCGGTCTCGTGCCCGGCATGTGGGAGCCCAAGGAGAAGGGCACCAAGTACACGCTGCCCGACCATGTGGCGGCGCTCAAGCCGATCCAAAGCAAGATGACCCTGTTTTCGGGCATGCAGGTGTTCCTGGATGGCAAGGTCAATCAGAACCACTATTCGGGCCCGCAGTGCCAGGCCACCGGCATCGTCTCGCGCAACGGCAGCGACTACACCACCAGCATCGACAGCGTGATTGCCGACCAGATCGGCAAAGGAACACGGTTCCGTTCAATCGAGGTGAATTGCGACGGCGACCGCCGCGCCACCTGGAGCGCGCGCGGCTCCAACGGCATGAATCCCGCGGAAATCTCTCCGCTCGCGCTCTATACCCGCATCTTTGGGCCCGAGTTCCGCGACCCCAACAGCGCCACTTTCACGCCCGACCCCAACACCATGGTCCGCCACAGCGTGCTGTCGGCGGTTTCCGACAAGCGCAGGGATCTGATGACCAAGATCTCGGCCACCGATAAGGCGCGGCTTGAGGAGTATTTCACCTCGGTGCGCGACCTGGAGCAGAAGATGGCGGTCGAGCTGGAAAAGCCGGCGGCGCTGCCCGGTTGCGTCGTGCCGAAGGCCTCGGCCACCGAGGATGTGGGCGTGTTCGTCGAGCAGGTTCACAAGACCCAGAAGCAGTTCGCGCAGCTTCTGGCCCATGCCCTGGCCTGTGGGCAGACGCGAATCTTCAATATCACCCTCAGTTCGGGCTTCTCGCGCCTGCGCACGCCGGGCGAGCCCAACATCTATCACTCCCTCACGCATGAAGAGCCGGTGGACCAGAAGCTGGGCTACCAGGTGAAGTGCAAATATCTGGCTGAGCAGTCCATGGAGTTGTTCAGCGAATTCGTCCAGGCACTGGACGCGGTCAAGGAAGGGCAGGGCACACTGCTCGACCGTTGCGTTGTCTATGCCTTCACCGATCACGGCGAGGCCCGCCTGCATTCGATGAAGCGGTACCCGATTTTCGTCGCCGGCTCCGGCGGCGGCCGCCTCAAGACCGGCATGCATGTGGCCGCCGAGGGCGACGCCGCGACCCGCGTCGGCCTCACCTTGCAGCAGGTGTTCGGGGTCGCCACCGGCAGCTGGGGCACAGAATCCAATCGCGCCTCCAAGCCGATTTCCGAAATCCTGGCCTGAAGGAAACCTCCATGAAGCGTCTTGCGCTATTCGCCCTGGCGGCGGCTCCCGTAATCGCCGTTCTCCCTGCCCGGGCCGCCGACACCGTGCCGCTGACCACGCCGGCCGGCGTGACGCTGGTGGAGGTGGTGCGTGAACTCATGGCCTCGGCGGCGCAGGTTCTGTGGGTGCGTCCCGGAGATCCGGAGGGGCATACGTTGTTCATCCGCGACGAGGACGCGCCCGGGGTTTCGAAATGCGTCGACGCCTGCGCCCAGGAATTCCCGCCGCTGCTCGCCAAGGCCGGCGCCAAGCCGGTCGGCGACTGGACGCTGGTGAAACGCGCAGACGGCGGCCTGCAATGGGCTTATCGCACCAAGCCGCTCTATTCCTGGACCAAGGAAACAGAGCCGGGCGAGGTCGCCACCAACGTCGGCCTCACTGAAAGCGCCAACATGAAGCTCGCTGAAACTCCGCAGAAGGCCGGCGACCTGATGCCGCCTGCCGGGTGGCAGGTGGCGCGCTTTACCCCCACCGCCGGCGGCGATGTGCCTGACGGCATCCAGGCACAGCTTTCGGATTCCGCGCAGGGCGTGGTGCTCACGGATTTCAGCGGCAACACGCTCTATGCCTTCGGCGGCGACCTCAAGCGCGAAGGCGATGCCTGCGGCGGCGATTGTACGCGCCAGTGGCTGCCGGTGGCGGCGCCGGCGCTGGCGATGAATGTCGGCAGCTTCACCGTGGTCAACCGTGCCGACGGCTCGCGGCAGTGGGCCTTCAAAGGCAAGCCGCTTTACAAATTCGCCGGCGACCTCATGGCCGGCGACGTTCACGGCGCCAACGTCAACAAGGCCTTCACCATGGCGCTGGTGGCGGAGAATTTCCGCCCGCCCCAGGTTAGTCTGGCCAGCCTCGACGGCTACGGCGACACCTTGTCGGTGAACGGCATGACGCTTTACGCCGGCACCGCCTTCCAGAAGTACTGGGGTGGCCGTAATCTCCGGGACAGCTTCAAGAACACCTATCTGCGCGGCAAGAAGCTTGGCGCCGAAGCCTGTTCCGATGCGGCATGCGAGAAGATGTGGAAGCCGCTGAAGGCGCCCGCCGATGCCCGGGCCAACGGCTTCTGGGAGCCGATCGCGCGCCACGACGGCAGCAAGCAGTGGGCCTACAAGGGCTATGCCCTCTACACCTACGCCGGCGACAAAGCGCCCGGTCAGCACTACGGCCAGGCAACTTATGACTTCGCCAAACTCGAAGGCTCGGCCAAGGATATGGAGCGCGCGGCCTTCCTGGCTGAAGTCGGCAAGGCGCCGGGCGGAGCCGGGATTTACTGGAACTTGGCGAAGCCGTAATAGCGATTTTGGGGACGCCCATCGGGCATGGCCAGCGCGGCTGGGGCCATGGCGAGGATTTTGACGGCCGGCAGATAAGCGAGTGACGGATGGCTGCGAACATCGAACGGATGAGCATGGCCCAGGCAGTGCCGGCGCCACGGGCGTTTGCCGGCGCGGCCCAGAGTTTTGCCGTGCAACCGGCCAAGGGCGTATTCATCGAGAACCGCTGGCGGCCGGCACACTCCCAGAACGCCGTGGATGTCGTCGATCCCGCGACCGGCATCGTTTTCGCCCAGATCGCCGATTGCGGGCGTGAGGACGTCAATGCCGCCGTGGCGGCGGCACGCCGCGCCTTCGACCAGGGCGCCTGGGGCCGAACCCGGCCCACGGACCGCGGGCGCATGCTGGCGAGGGTGGCGGAACTGATCGCCCGCCATGCCGAGGAACTGGCGGTCATCGAGGCGCGCGATACCGGCAAGCCGCTGAGCCTGGCGCGCGGCGACATGGTCGCCACCGCGCGCTATTTCGAATACTACGGCGGCGCCGCCGACAAGGTTCACGGCGACACCATCCCGTACCTCCCCGGCTTCTTCGTGGCGACCGAGCGCGAGGCGCATGGCGTTACCGCCCATATCATCCCGTGGAACTATCCCGCGCAGATGTTTGGCCGCACGGTGGCACCGGCCCTGGCCATGGGCAACGCCTGCGTCATCAAGCCGGCCGAGGATGCCTGCCTCTCGGCGCACCGCCTGGTGGAACTGATCGCCGAGGCCGGCTTTCCGGAGGGCGCGGTGGCGCTGGTGCCGGGCCGCGGCGAAACCGCGGGCGCGGCGCTTTCCGGCCATCCCCAGATCGACTTCATTTCCTTCACCGGCAGCCCGGAGGTTGGCGCGCTGATCCAGATCGCCGCTGCGAAAAATCATGTCGGCTGCACGCTGGAGCTTGGCGGCAAGTCGCCCCATGTGCTGTTCGCCGACGCCGATCTGGACGAGGCCTTGCCCATCATCGGCAAGGGTATCGTCATGAATGCCGGTCAGACCTGCTCGGCGGGCTCCCGCGTGCTGGTCGAGCGCGCGATTTACGATAAGGTCGCGGCCGGCCTGGCGGCCTATTTCACCGGGGTGCGCGCCGGATCGCCGGAGATGGACCTGGACCTGGGGCCGGTCATCAACGCGGCTCAGAAGAAGCGCGTGGAAACCTTCCGCGCGCGGGCCAAGGCCGATGGTATCCCACTATTGGCGGAAGGCAGCATTGCGCCCGGCGTTGACCCCGCGGGATATTTCGTGACGCCTTCGTTATACGGTCCGGTTCCCAGGGACAACGACCTGGCCTGCGAAGAAGTGTTCGGGCCGCTGCTGGTACTGATCCCGTTTGAGGATGAGGCCGACGCCATAAGGCTCGCCAACGGCACCGATTACGGGCTCATGGCGGCGGTATGGACAAGGGACGGCAACCGCGCCTTGCGCGTGTCGCGGCGCATCCGCGCCGGGCAAGTCTATGTCAACGGCTTCGGCGCGGGCGGCGGTATCGAGTTGCCGTTTGGCGGCATGAAGAAGTCCGGCCACGGCCGCGAGAAGGGCCTGGAGGCGCTGCTGGAGTTCTCCACCCTCAAAACCATCATCCTGCGTCACGGCTAGGCCGCCCAGCACCGAAAGGGGCATAGGGCGGCGCCCTTTCGGTTTCCTGGACGCGGCTAGGCGGTCTTCTTGAGATCGAACAGAAGGTGCGCGCCCTGCAAATTGCCGCTGCGGACGGCGCGGGCGACTTCTTCGCGCACCACCCGATGCACCTTGGCCGCGGAGGGCGTCAGCTCGGCCTCGGAATTGCGTGCGAGAATCAGCTGCTTGGTCAGCTTCGGGCGAACGATTGGCGCGTATTTTACTTCGGTGGCGCCGGTTTTCTGGGCGTGGATCACTGACGACAGCGGCACGACGGCATGGCCTACGCCGCTGGCCGCGAGGGCGGTCAGGATGCTGAGAGAGTCGCCCTCGAAGCGCACATCTAGCTTGACTCGAAGCTTCGCGGCGGCGGCCTCGATGATCCGGCGCATCCCGTTGGGATTGCTGGGCAGGGCCAGCGGCAGGGCGGCCAGTTCCTTCACCGATACCGGCTGACTGGGGTCGAGCCCGCTCTTGGGGGAGCCGATCAGCACCAGCTCATCCACCAGCAGTTCGTCGGCGCTCATGTGCAAATCGATGACCGAACCGCAAACAATGGCGAAGTCGAGATCGCCGCGGTGCAGCCATTCCACCAGATGTAGCGAGAATCCGTCGGCGATGGCGAGCGTAATGCTGGGGAATTCCGCGGCAACCCTCTGCGCGATCCGTCCAGTGATCACAGGGCTAAGGGTGGATACCAAACCGAAGCGCACACGGCCGCTGGGCGTTTCGGACATGGAGCGGATGTTGGCCAGAGCCTGGTCCAACTCCTTGACGGCGCCCGTGATGCTGCGGCGGAGCTCAATTCCCGCCGCAGTGAGCTTCATGCCGCGCCACTGGCGGGTGAACAATGGCGTGCCGGTCTCCTCCTCGAGCAGGCGAATTTGGCGCGACAGGGCCGGTTGCGCGATCCGAAGTTGCGCCGAAGCTTTGCCAACCGAGCCTACTTCGGCGACTTTGAGGAATATCTTGAGCTGATGCAGATCCTTCATGGGGTGCGGTCAGGCTCTGATGTCGCCGTTCTTGGTTTCGGGCAACACGAGCAGCCCGGCGACGAAACTCACGGCGGCTCCTACCAGAGGATACCATAGGCCGGAGTAGATATCGCCTGTGGCGGCGACGATCGCAAAAGCCACAGTTGGCAGGAATCCGCCGAACCAGCCCGTGCCGATATGATAGGGCAGGCTTAGGGAAGTGTACCGAACCTTGGCCGGGAATAACTCGGCCAACAGTGCGGCGCTGGGGCCATAGACCATCGTGGCGGGTATCATGAGGCAGACCAGAACCAGCAGCGTTAGCGGGATGTCGATTTTGTCCGTACTCACCCCACCCAACGGGTAGCCAGCGCTCGTGACCAGGGCCGCGGCTTCCTTCTCCCATGCGGCGCGCTGAGCGGCGAGATCCTTGGCAGGTAGCTGTTCGCCGGCAAAGGAGGCCAGGCGTTTGTCGCCGACACGCAGTTCCGCGATGGAGCCGGCCGGCGCATCCATCACGTCATAGGTCACGCCCGAGCGCGTGAGATAGGAGCGGGCGATGTCGCAGGACGTGGCAAAAGTGGCCTTGCCCACCGGGTCGAACTGAAACGAGCATTCGGCCGGGTTCGCGACCACCGTGATCGGGGCATTGGTGATGGCCTTCGCGAGGTCCGGATTGACGGCGTTGGTAAGGGTTTTGAACAGTGGGAAGTAGGTCAACGCCGCCAGCAGGCAGGCGGCGAGGACGATTGGTTTCCGGCCAATTTTGTCCGAAAGCCAACCGAAAAACACGAAAAGAGGTGTGGCGATAAGCAGGCCGGCGGCCACCAGTAGATTGGTCGTGGCGCCGTCCACCTTCAGAATGCGTTCCATGAAGAACAGAACATAGAATTGCGCGGCGTACCAGATGACGGCCAGCCCGATCATCACGCCGAATAGGGCGATTAGTATCAGGCGCAGATTGGCCCAGTTTCCGAAGGCATCCGCCCATGGGCGCGATGAGGAGCGGCCTGAGGCTTTCATGCGCAGGTACACCGGGCTTTCCGAAAGCTTCAACTGAATCCAGATGGTGATCGCCAGCAGGACCGATGACATCAGGAACGGAATGCGCCAGCCCCAAGCCACGAACGTAGGCTCGCCCAGGAGGGTGCGGGTGGTGAAAATCACGATTAGGCTGAGCGCCATGCCGATCGTGGCGGTTGTCTGGATCCAGCTGGTGTAGAAGCCGCGTTTGCTGGGCGCCACGTGCTCGGCGACATAGACCGCAGCGCCGCCGTATACTCCCCCTACCGACAGTCCTTGCATCATGCGCAACAGCACGAGGGACCAGGCTGCCGCCGGCCCGATCTGGCTGTAGGTGGGGAGCAGGCCCACAGCGAATGTGGCGATGCCCATCACGCTGAGCGTGACCAGGAATGTACGCTTGCGGCCCCACAGGTCGCCAAGAAACCCGAACACGACGGCACCGAACGGCCGTACGGCAAATCCCGCGGCGAAGGCGAGCAAGGCAAGGACGAAGGCGGTGGATTCGTTGACGCCGGCGAAGAAGTGGCGGGACAGGATCACGGCCAGCGAGCCGTAAAGAAAGAAATCGAACCATTCGAAGATGGTGCCGACCGAGGATGCTGCCAGTACTTTGAAGTCATCGCGTCCGGCAACGACGCCGTCAACGGTTGCTTCTCCGGACGCGGAGATGGTGTGCTCGGTCATGCTCTCCTCCCCTCACGAACTAACGGCTCGCAGCGCCACGAACGCAGGACGCATGCTCATCCTAAAGAAGGACAGATCGGGCTTGGCCCGATCCTCCCAGTCCCTCCGCTCTGAAGATTAGTGGAAACGGTCCAGAAGGAAGCAGTAATAAATGTTCGCCATGGCAGAACAGTTTTGTATGTGCGCCGCCTGGCGGTGCGCTCAATTACCCATGAAAATGCCCAAAAGTCGCATTTTTGGGCTGAGAGCCGCGCGATCTTGCCATTGAAGGATGGTATGGCAGAGCGGATACCCGAGGCCGCTAAAGCAACCAACTATAAAAGTAACGAATTTTAAGCGGCTTGCCCTCGCATCCGGCGTCGGGAAGGCCAGCCCCGAACATTTTGGGTAATGCGCCAGCCGCGATATGGGTGGCTATCCCACAATCATGGAGGACGTCTTCGGGGCGCAGGGGCCGGGTGGAGATGCGTTAGCCGGTATGGGATGCTGGACTTGGAAGATTTGGCCTGTGGGACGCTGGTTGCCTGGGCACGGCGAGGGGCCTTAACTGGGGGGATCTATGAAGGCAAATCAGTCAATCGCGTTGTTGGCAATTGCGGTCCTTGCCAGTTGGGTAACCGCGGCAAACGCGAAGGTGGCGCAGGTCTACTGGGTTCCCAGCGGAGAGAAAATACTGCAGTCCGACAACGACGCTGCGGGTTGCAACGCCAGATACCAGGTTTGGTGCCGGGATCCCCCGCGCGATGGCGAGACGGCCAATACGCCGATAGTCACCGCGGCCGGCAACGAGACCGTCTCATTCACGGTCGTGATCAATACCGACAATGCGCCGACGCAGATTCAGAGCGTGACGTTTAGTAGCCTTGCCGAAGCGGAGGGCAAGAAACGCACACTTAAGTCCGGTCCCCCATGCTCCGATGACCGATGTTCAGTGCTTTACAGGTGGGAAGCCCGCGATATTGAGCTGTTCAAGGCGGGTTACGTTAAAGTACGAGGCGTTCCTTACGGCATTATATGTGAGCAGCAACGGCCGCCGCTCGGCCGTCGTGGGGATCTATCCAACACCAACGTGTTCGCGGATGGTTGTGCGGGTTCCATGGATATATGGGCCTCTGACTTTCGAACCAGCATGGGCCACTGGGAGGATCGCCCGGTTGCGGGCAAAAATGTTCCGGATCCTTTGGTGCCGATGGAGCTTTATCCAAATGGCTTCGTAATTCCCGCAGGCACGAGCCAGATGGTCTGGATCGACATTACGATACCCAAGAACTTTGGCCCTGCAACTTTGACCGGGAACATAGTGGTTCAGGAGCGCGACGGCGCTCCGATAAGTATTCCCGTTGAGTTGCGTGTTCGCGGGTTCGATCTGGATGATTTTCCTTTTGACGCCGCGAGCTCCAACGAGGCAACCGTCGTTCCAATGGCGTACTTGGAGGTCAACCAAGCGCTGCGGCGGTTTTTGGGGGAGCCGGTGAACTGCGATTCGCCCGCGAACCAGGAAATCGCAAGAACGGTCGTCGATAACTATTATCTGATGGCTCATCGCCACCGCATTCGTCTTTTTAGCGGGACCGATTGCCCGCCTGCAACCAATCACACCGTCACCAATGCCCGGCTGGACGGCACGCTTTTCAGCCTCTCCAACGGCTATCGAGGGCCCGGCATCAAGAAGGGCAACAGATTGTATGTGATACAGCCATATAGCGATCGGTTTGGCTCGAGCTATGCGGCCCTCAGCGATCAGGAAGCCGAAGGTCGATTTAAAGAAGTGAGGAAGGAAGTGGTGGAGTGGCTGAAGCCCGACCTTCTCGATAAGGGGGTGGCTGTAGATTACTTCCTGTATTTTTGTGACGAGCCGCTTTGCATGACCGGGCCGTGCGCTGACCGCGTGAACAATCCCCGTTGCTACGAGACCGATGTGTATGACGCGCTCTCCGACGCTCTTGTCCGGTTTCGAAAATTCGCCGGCACCGAAGTGCGCGTGCCATTGATGGCGACGATGTCCCTGCCGGAGACATATGCGAGTCATAGCGTGCTCCCCGATGTTGTCATGGGAGCCATAGAGGCGGAGTACGACGACGGGCGGGCGGCAACCGAGGTGCTTCGGAATAGGCCCGATCTGCGCTTTGGCCTGTATGGCCCCACGCGCCCGTTCGCCGGCTCCTTCGACACGGACGATAGCGTTTCCGCGCTCCGCGAGGTTATGTGGGCCGCGGCAGCGAAACATGTGCCGGATCTAATGCAGTGGAACGTGAGCTACTATTGCGACAGCCAAAGGCGCGGAAGAGACTGCAGCAAAGGGGCGCATGCCACCGTAAAGCTCTATAGCGAGGCCAACACGTTCGGGGAGGAGGACCGCACTGACCCCTATCGCGGCCAAACCGGCAGGAGTGGTGACGGCGTATTGTTTTATCCCGGCACCGACGTGATGGTGGATGGCGATAAGGACTTTCCAGATACGAACGGGCCAATCCCGAGCATTCGGGTCAAAATGTGGCGGCGTGGCTCGGAAGATTTGGCCTATATTCGGGCCTATCTTGGTAAAAACCCGTCTCCGGAAAAACTCGCCAAGGTGGAGGCGTTGACGGGGAAACTGATAGGCAAGTCCTTCTGGGACTTCAGCGCCGAACAAATTGACAGTCGAGGCTGGCTCCAAAGTCATACCTGCTGGACCGATGCTTCGAGCGACTGGGAAAAGGCGCGCACGTATCTCGGCGACTTGATCGAAGGCCGGAACGTTTCGCTGCCGACGTTCTCCGGATACTCGTGTTGGGGGCGATGACGGCGCATGGGCCGGTTCTCGACTGCGGGGGTGAGGGTTGAACGCCTAGAGTCCCGTTGGTGGTGGATCGCTCAAAACCTCGGCTGAGCTATTGGCGCACGCGAGGCGCGGTACCTGACGCCCGGCGCAGGCTTCTTTTGGTCTTCTGGCGGCATGCTAGGCGCTGCCGGTCTTCCGTGCCGTTTAGGGACGCGCCAAGGCGATTCGCCGATCGGAATTTTGCTTGGCAAGGCACGGCCTCGGCGTCCCCTGGGCGCGGGGCCGGCTTTCAACCTTGGCGTAACGGCCACCCTAAGTCAGCGCCTCGATTAGACGCGGCAGGTGCGCCAGGAACGGACGGGATCTGCCAATGCCGTCGCGAAAAAGGGGTTGGCGCACTTGGACCGCGCTGCTTGACCTAACCAGGCTTTGCCCACGGTGGAACTCAAGACACTGGGTGTGCCAAGGCAGTCCACAAAGCGCTATCAGCCCACGACAGGAAGACGCGAAATTGTCGATCAAGTCTTCATATTGGATTTCCGTGAAGGAGCCGTCCGGCAGTATTTCGCGCCAACGATCCATCACGATCGTTTGCGCCTTGTAGTACCTCCCCAACTCTCCCAGCTCGTAGCTGAACGGTTGAGGCTCTGAGAATAGCTTGGAGTAGGAAGACCAACACGCATCAAGTGCATCTCTTCTTACGTGGATGATCGTTGCGTTGGGGAATACCGCGCGAACCAAACCCACAAAACGAAAGTTCGTGAGGTCTTTGTCAACTATCCGCAGTGCATTGCCTGCGTCGCGCTTGACGTTGGCGAGGTAGGTGTTCGCTATTTCCTGGACATCCTCGCGTGAGAGTTCCCGCATGTACTCAGTGGCGTGCTGGGTTCTCGGATGCATCTTTCTCGAAGCCGAGCGTACGGCATTGGAAAAATGGGGCGTCTCGCCCGTCGACGAAATGCTGGGATGCATCGCCAATATTTGTTTTATCAACGTGGACCCGGAACGAGGCATGCCTACAACGAAAATGGGCCTCTCGTCGGGTACGCCATGCTGGCGGATACGGTCAAATAACGGCCTGGTGAAGGCCGCGACCACTTCATTCATTTGCTCGACAGCAATACGCTCGTCGTAGTCGATACGGGATCGCTTCAGCTTGTTACCGGTTTCAAAGTGGCCGAACGCGGCTGAAAAGTCGCGGGCATCCGCGAGCGCCTTTCCCAGTGCAAAATGGAGGCCGATCCTATCCTCGATACCCAGAGCCTTTTCATCTTCCAATAGGCCGAGCAGGCGGTCCAGGCGCGCATCGTCCGGCATGAACGTTGCGACCTCCGCAAGCTGGTACAGGTATTGGCCATTGTGCGGCTCCAGATCGGCCGCTCTCTGGTACTGGGTGCGAGCGTCAGCCAGCTGGCCGCGTTCCAAAAATGAACCGCCTAAATTTGAGGCTATGACAGCGCTGGTGGGATCGCGCTCCGCAGCTGCCCAAAACATTGCGAAGGCGCGTTCAAATTCGCCCTGCGTTCGATAAAGAATGCCGAGATCGTTGTAGACACCAGCCGACGCTGGCTGAAGTGCAATGGCCCGCTCGTAGAGGATGCGGGCGCGGTCAAAATCTTGCAGGCCGTGAAGCGTGGCCGCCAAGTCGTAGAGGATTTCGGCATTGAGCGGCGAAAGGCCAAGCGCGCACTCGTAATAGTGCGCCGCCTTCTCAAAGTTGCCTGAGTTTTCGAACTTCTTGGCAAGTGCCTGCAATTCTGCGGCACCTTGCACATGTTGTGTCATCTGGCACCCGCCCGATGCTGAATTTTAGCAAGCATCGAGCGGGAGCGCACATAAAGTATGACTGGCGCCGTGCCGGATGTTCTCTCCCTGCTAGAAGAGAAGCTCCTGGAGATTGGTGAAAGGCTGGGGAAGGTCAGCCAATTTGCGCCGCCGATATGCCCAGGTTCATCAGGTATTTGCGGGCCCCGCCGACCATACCTCTACAATCACCGCCGTGGATCGTCTTCGGCCCTTCGCTCATTACGCGGAGGCACCTTGAAGCCAACTGGGTCATTCATCGCGAGCACCCCGGCGCGCCTGGCCCCACAGCACCACGCCGAGGGCCCGGCCATCGTGTGCATCATCGCTGGCCGGCGGCGGGAAGGTGGCGCAGCCGCCGCGTAGACCCGCGGCCAATGCCATCACGGCCAAACGCGCGGTTCGAAGATGCTTCGTCGACCCCGATCGGCCGGCAATCGTGAGTTATCGGCTCGCCGGTTCGTCGTGGTCGTCGGACCAGATGGCGTGGGAATCGACCATCAACCGCGCGATGGCCCGGGCCGCGTCGAGCCGTGCGACGATCTCCGCCCGCCGCGCCTCATTCACTTGCCGGCGGATCAGGAGCAGATCGGCGAGGTCGATGCCGCCGAGTTCGTAGCCGCGTGTCGTGCGGGCCTCGGCGTCGCCGGCGCTGGCGGCCGATGATTGCAGGCTGCGCCAGGCGGCTGTGCGGCCCACGACATCGGCCGCGTCGCTGTCGGCGATGACCTGAACCTGGCGGCGCACATCCATGCTGTCGAAGGCCGCGGCGCTGGCTTCCGCCGACGCCTTTTCGGCGCTGGCGCGGCGGTGCGACCAGCCGAGCGGGACCGATACCGTCACCCCGACGCCGTGTTCCATGCCGCCCCGTTCATTGAAGACTCGCAGGCCGAGCGTGGGGTCCGGGATGCGGTCCGCCCGTGCGCGCGTGGCCAGCGCGTCCAGACGTTCGGCTTCCGCCCGCGCAGCCCCGATCTCGTGGCTGCGCGCCACCACCAGGTCGTGCAAGGCCGCGATTTCCTGCTCCGGCATGCTGGGGTCAGGGACCGCCGGGGGATCGGCCGGCAAGGCGATCTCGGGAAACGTGGCCGCCAAAGCCGCGCGCGCGGTCTCGAGCTTCGCGCGGGAGTCGGCAACCTGTGCCTCGGACACCGCCACGGCGGCGCGCGCCTGGTCGGCCTCGAGCTGGGCGGCGTCCCGCGACGCCACGCGCCGTTCCAGCGCCGCCAGGGCCCGGTTTTGCACATCGACCATGGCGACATCGTTGCGCGCGAGAGCGCCGGCTTGCAGCCAGTCGTACCAGAGCCGCAGCAACAGGAGCGCGGCCTGGTGGCGTACGTCCTCGCCGTGGTTCTCGGCGACCGTGACGCCGAGCGCGCCGGCCTTGCGGTCGAGCGCGGCCTTATGGGGAAGGCGCACGGTGCGCGAGAGCGTCGTATCGACTTCGTTGTAGCGCGCGCCATCGATGAACCCGGCCTCGTGATCGACGCGCCGCTGGACGTAGCTGCCGGACAGGATGAACTCGTTGGGGCCGGCGCGCAGCATGTCGGCCTGGGCGCGGGCCGCGGTCACGCGGGTATGGGCGGCGACCACGCTGGGATGATTGTCCAGGGCGCGGATAGCTTCCTCGGCCGGCGGCAAGCCAGGGCCCTCGGCGCGGACCTGGGACGCGAGGGACGCCACGGACAGCAAGGCATAGACCCAAGGCTTCATGTGAATCTCCCGCGCGCGACCACGGGCACCATCACCCAGCGCACCGGCATGCCGCGGCGCAGGGCGGCGACCGTTCGCACCAGGGCCTCGGCCGTGGCGCGCGGCGCCTCCAGCGTCACGGCGGCGCGTGCCAGCTGGCCCAGCACCTGTTCCGATATCTTCGCGTCACCGAAGTCATGGCCGTGAACGTTCTCGGCCCGGACATGCACCGGCAGCGCCGAGGCCGTGCTCAGGTTTTCGGCGATCATGTCGGCCTCGGCCGCGGCACAGTAGAACGTGAGCACGACATCATCCATGCGCCGGCTCCTCGGTCTGGCCGTCGGCGGGTTCCACGAACAAGTCCTCCGCGCCCTCGCCGAACTGCTCGAACAGGATCGGCAGCAGCACCAGCGTCAGCAAAGTGGAGGTGATCAGGCCGCCGATGACCACGATGGCCAGGGGCTTCTGGATCTCGGACCCGGGGCCGCTGGCGAACAATAGCGGCACAAGGCCGAAGGCGGTGATGCTGGCGGTCATGAGCACCGGACGCAGCCGGCGTTCGGCGCCGAGGCGTACGACCTCGGCCAAGGGCCGGCCTTCGGCGCGCAATTGCAGGAAATACGCGACCAACACGAGGCCGTTGAGGACGGCGATGCCCAGTAGAGCGATGAAGCCCACGGAGGCGGGCACGGAGAGATATTGTCCCGACACCCACAGCGAGACGATGCCGCCGACAATCGCGAACGGAATATTGGCGATGATCAGGATCGAGGCCCGCAAGGACCGCAGCGTGCCGTAAAGCACGAGGAAAATCAGCAGCAGCGCGACCGGGATCACGGTCATCAGCCGCGCCGAGGCGCGTTGCTGGTTCTCGAACTGGCCGCCCCAGACCATGGAATAGCCGGTGGGCAGTTTGACCTTCGCGGCCACGGCGGCCTTGGCGTCGTCGACATATCCGACCAGGTCGCGGCCCGAGACGAAGGCCTGAACCAGGGCATAGCGCAGGCCGTTCTCGTGGTTGATGCGCACCGGCCCCTGGACGCCCCGGACCTCCGCCATGTCGCTGAGGCGTGCCAGGGAGCCGCCCGGCGTGCGCATTTGCAGATCCTTGAACCGTTCGGGATTGTTGCGCAGATCGTCGGCGCCGCGGATGACGATCGGGATGCGCCGCTGTCCTTCCACGATCGTCCCGGCGGGCAACCCCTCGAGCTGGGCGCGCAAGGTATCCAGGATTTCGTCGACCGGCATGCCAAAACGCCCGGCCGCCGCGCGATCGATATCGAGCTGGAGGTAATCGACGGTATCGTTGGCGGCGGTCATCACTTCCGCGGCGCCGCGCACCTGCGACAGGGCGGACTGGACCTGGCCGGCGAGGCCGGCGAGCACGGCATTGTCCGGCCCGAAGATCTTCACCGCCAGATCGCCACGCGCGCCGGTCAGCATCTCCGAGACCCGCATCTCGATGGGCTGGGTGAAAGACGGCGTGATGCCCGGCAGGCGCGTCATGGCCTTGCGCAGTTCCTCGACGACAAAATCCTTGTCGCCGCGCCATTCCTTGGCGGGCTTGAGGTTGATGAACACATCGGTCTCGTTGAATCCCATGGGGTCGAGGCCGATCTCGTCGGCGCCGACGCGGGCGATGACCTCGGTGGCTTCCGGCACCGCGGCCATGATCGTGCGCTGCACCGCCAGATCGCCGTCGATCGAGTGCTCGAGGTTGATGGACGGCTCCTTCAGCGTCTGCATCACCACGCTGCCTTCGTCCATGGAGGGCATGAAGGTCTTGCCCACGGCGGCATAGGCCACGACCGCGATCGCGAGGCCCGCGCCGGCCGCACCGTAGACCAGCCGCTTGCGGGCGAAAGCGGCGGCCAGCAGGCGGCGGTAGGCCGGGGTCACCTTGCGCATGATCCAGGGCTCGCCGTGGGCGCCGCTCTTGAGGCCGTAGGAGGCCAGCACCGGCACCAGGGTCAGGGCCACCAGCAGCGAACCGCTAAGGGCGAAGACGATGGTCAGCGCGACCGGTGCGAACAGCTTGCCTTCCAGGCCCTGCAGCGACAGCAGCGGCAGGAACACCAATGCGATGATGATGATGCCGGCGGACACCGGCACGATCACTTCAGCCGCGGCCTTGAACACGACGTTGAGGCGGGGGTGCCGCCGTGTCCCGGCATGGTCCAGGCGTTCGACGACGTTCTCGACCACGACCACCGCACCGTCCACCAGCATGCCGATGGCGATCGCGAGCCCGCCCAGGCTCATCAGGTTGGCCGAGAGTCCGGCGGCGCGCATGAACAGGAACGTGATCAGCGCCGACATCGGCAGGGTCGCGGCGACGATGGCCGCCGCCCGCCAGTCCCCCAGGAACAGGATCAGCAGCACGACCACCAGAACGGTCGCCTCCAGCAGGGCTTCCTCGACCGTGCCGACGGCGCGCTCGATCAGATCGGACCGGTCGTAGAACACGCGGATATGGGTATCGGCGGGCAGGGTTTTCGCGATGTCGGCGAGGCGGGCCTTGACGCCATCGACGACATTGCGGGCGTCGGCGCCGCGCAAGGCCACCACCAGGCCTTCCACGGCCTCGCCCTTGCCATCCTTGCTCACCGCGCCGTAGCGGGTGAGGTTGCCGGCACCGACCGCCGCGACATCGCCGAGGCGTATCAGCCGGCCGTCCTTCACGGTGACCACCACGCTCTCAAGGTCGTTCACGGTGCGGGCCGCGCCGACCGCGCGCACGATCAGCGAGCCTTCGCCTTCCACCAGGCGCCCCGCGCCGTCGTTGCGGTTGCCGCGCTCCACGGCGGCGCGTAGATCGGCGAACGTGACGCCGACGGCGGTCATGGCGCTCGGGTCGGGGCGAATCTCGAACGACGTGACCCGTCCGCCCAGGGCGTTGACGTCCGCGACGCCGGGCACCGTGCGCAATGCCGGCCGGATTGTCCAGTCGAGGAGCGTGCGCTTCGACGCGAGATCGAGCGGCCCCTCGATGGTGAACATGAACATCTCGGACAGGGGGGTCGAGATCGGCGCGAGCCCGCCGCTCACGGATTGGGGTAGATCGCCCATGACGCCGGCGAGCCGCTCACTCACCTGCTGACGCGCCCAATAGATGTCGGTGCCGTCAAGGAAATCGATGGTGAGGTCGGCGATGGCGTATTTCGCCATGGAGCGGAACACCGCCTGCTGCGGGATACCGAGCATCTCCAATTCGATCGGAGCGATGATGCGGGTTTCCACTTCCTCCGGCGTCATACCGGGCGCTTTCAGGATGATCTTGACCTGGGTCTGGGCGATATCGGGATAGGCGTCCACCGGCAGGCGCGAGAACGCCCACAGGCCGAGCCCGGCGGTGAGCAGGGACAGCGCCACAATGAACAGGCGGTAGGCGAGCGCGGTCGCGACCAGGGAGCGCAGCATGGATTACCGGCTCTGCGCGATCGATTTGAGTTCGGTGAGTCCGGCGATCACCACCTCGTCGCCCGGTCTCAGGCCCTCCGTCACGACCGCATCGTTGCCCGCGATGGTCGCCGCCACCTTGCGGGGGGCGAAGCCCTCCGGCGTGCGGACGAATACCGCGGTGATCTCGCCAAGTGTGGTGACGGCGGCGCGCGGCACGACCAGGGCGCCGGCCGGCGTCGGCGCGAAAACCGAAATCGTCGCGATCTTTCCCGCCGTGGTCTTGGCGCCGGGCGCGATCAGCGCCTTCATCAACGCCGAGCGGGTCTCGGGCTGGATCACGCGGCCGGCCGAGGTCACTTTGGCGGAAAGGCCCGGTCCCGCGCTCACGCGCATGCCGGCGGCGATTCGGCCAACCAGGTGTTCGGGGATTTGGGCCTCGATCTCGAAGCCGCGCCCGGAATCGATCACGAATGGCGCCGCCGCAGTGTCGACCGGATCGCCGGTCTGGATATTGGCGCGGGCTACAACGCCGTCGATGGGAGCCTTCAGTGTATAGGTGCCGCGCGCGGCGTCGGCATTGACCGCCGCGAGCA
>JAIBCD010000065.1 GCA_019694335.1 Rhodospirillaceae bacterium
CCCGGTAGCGCTCCCACAGATCGCCGATCGCTTCGCGGAACGCGGCCAGCGAGATCACCTGCACCTTGCCGCTGGCCTTGGTCTCGGTTTCGTTGACCAGGCTGCCCAGGGTCAGGGTGACATCGCTGTCCCAGTAGACGCGCGGTCTGGGGTCGGCCTTCGTGCCGCCGAACAACCGGCGCACGGCGCCGAGCGCGCGGCGCAGGCCGGCGCCCATGCGGGAGACGACGCGAGAGGCCACGCCGGAGATCGCGGACGTGAGAAACCCGCGGAACGGGCCGGGCGGTTTTGGGGAGGAGCCTGCCGGGGGTGGCGTGTCGGCGGCGGCGTCTTGCGGCGCGGCGTCCGGTCCGGGCTCAGCCACGGCCGAAGGGGATGCGTTCGACCGGCACCATGGGCTCGTTGCTGCCGGGCTGGCGGAACACGGTGATGGCGCGCACCACCAGGGGTTTGCCGACGACGGGCGACGCGATCTTGGCGAGTTCGTCCATCACGCGGATGCGTTCCGCTTCGTCCTCGATCTTGTCGGTCAAGGACATGTGGAAGCGGAACTCCTCCATCACGTAAGGATAGCCCCAGTGCTTCAACATCTGCTCCTGGTGGACGGTGAGCTTGTTGAGCTTGTACTGCGCGAACTGCTCGGCGCTCATCGGCACGCGGAACGCCTCGAAGGCCCGCACGCAGGCGGCGGCGAGCTTTTCCAGCGCCGCCGACTCATGCGCGGGCGTGAGCGCGATGAACTTGCCGATCACGGCGAGTTCCAGGGGCGGCAGTTCCACCGTCGCCATGGTGCGGGCGAAGATCCGCGCCGCGGCCATCAGGCCGTCGAGCGACAGGATCGGGTTCAGCTCGAACGGCGGCTTCAGGGTGCCGTGGAAACCGTAGCGGCGGGTATTGGTGGTGATGCGGTCGATATAAGGGCGGTCGAGGGCGGATGTGAGTCCGGAATCGGGACCGAACCACGCCTGGCTGAAAGCCGCCAAGGGGCTGCCGGGATCGGGCGAGTAGTAGATGGCGTAACGCGGCGTCAGCGGCAGCATCGGCGGTTCCGGATTTCAGGGGCGCAGATGCGCGCCGCATCGCCCCCCAGTTGTAAAGTGAGTCGCATATAACGATTTATGCGGCAAGGACTTCCGGCCGGTCCAGGGCCGTGGCCAGGCGCGCCAGGTCGGCCCCCGAGATCTCGCCCTGGCAGGCCTTGGACACCTGCTGGCGCCAGCGCCGGGCCCCGACCCCGCCATGGAACAGTCCCGAAAGATGGCGGTAGAGCGCGCTGGGGCGCAGGCCCCCTCTTGATCCATTGGGCGCGATATATCCGGCGGCATAGTGCGCATAGGCCTCCACGGCCGCGGCGCGGGACAGAGGGGGTGTCTCATCGCCGTAAAACTGCCGGTCCACGTCCGCCAGCATGTAGGGCTGCTCGTAGGCGGCGCGGCCCAGCATCACGCCATCGAGGCCCGCCGATTCCTGGTGCGACGCGGCCAGGGTTTTGAGGCCGCCATTGAGGACGATGGCGAGGTCCGGACGATCGGCCTTCAGGCGACGGACGCGGGCGTAATCCAGGGGCGGAATCTCGCGGTTCTCCTTGGGCGACAGCCCTTCGAGCCAGGCGTTGCGCGCATGGATGACGAAGGTGTCGCAGCCGGTGGCGGCCACGGCCTCCACCAAAGGATCGAGCATGTCGGGCTTCGCGACATGTTTTGGCGCCTGTCCGGACGGAAAACCGGCGCCCACTTTTCCGGGACACGCGACATGCCGCTCCGCTTTTGTGGCAATGCCGGTGCGGGTTTTCACGGTCACCGGGATTTTCACCGCGGCGATCATGGCGCCGATGCAGTCGGCCACCAGCGCGGGCTCGGCCATCAGGCAGGCGCCGAACCGGCCGGAAGTCACACGGTCGCTGGGGCAGCCGACATTGAGGTTGAGCTCGTCGTAGCCGAAGTCCTCGGCCATGCGCGCGGCCTTGGCCAGTTCCGCCGGGTCGCTGCCGCCGAGCTGCAGGGTGAGGGGTAATTGCGGGCCGTCGAAGCCCAGGAATCGCTCCGGATCCTTGCCGCGCACGATGGCCGCCGCCGTGACCATTTCCGTATAGAGCCGCGCCCGCCGGCTGATGAGCCGCGCCAGGAACCGGTAATGCCGGTCGGTGCAGTCCATCATCGGCGCCACCCCGAAGCGGTGGGTCAGCCTATGCGCGGAGGAGGTTGCCATGGCCCAGTCCCTACGTGGGCGGGCCGCCAGTGTCCAGAAAAGTGATGTCCGGAAAAGTCCCATTCAAATAAAGAGGGCTGTGGATAACTCCCCTTGACGCTTGTTCCATATTTGTTCTATTGTGCCATCAGAACAAAAGACGAACTCAAACGCAGCCACAAAGTAAAAAGGGGATACACTCATGAATGCAACAGCTTACCTCAAGGAAGCCTCGGGCCTGATCGGCCTGTTCGTGACCATTTACCTGTGGTCGCTGGTCGCCGCCGCGCTTCAGGCTTGAATCAAAGCCAAATCGTTAACTACTCGTTAAGGATTTGAAAAATCACAAAATTCCTGGGGCTGCGACGGCTTGGCGTTTGACCTGGCCGGGGTGCGGCCCTATAAAGAATTCGTGAAGAATATCACACGCGCCTTTGGTCACGTTATCCTGGGGACATCATGAGCGCCCAGGTCGCCAACACCGGTATCGTCGGCTCGACGACGCGGGTGATGCATCCGCGCATGGCGGTGGCATCGGCCAGCGAGTTCGTCGATCCCATGGCCGGGGCGTTCGCGCCGCCGTCCTACGGCAATCCGCGTTACGACGACGAAGCCGACAGTTTCGAAACGCCGCGCCGGCGCCGGCGCTACAGCCCCTACCAGGACCAGGTCGTCAGCTTCGGCGGCGTGCTGGTGAGCCGGGAAGTAGGCGCCACCATCATGAAGGAACAGGCCGCCCAGGCCGCGCGTGGCGGGCTGGCGTTCGGCGCCAGCGACACCGAGCGCTCGGTCCGCATTTATGAATTCAACCAGTCGCTCATGGGCGTGGCCGAAGCGGTTACCGACGTCGGCGTCACCTACGCCCCGGCGGGCTGAGTTCCTCACCAGCGGTTTTTGATTTTGCCATTCTTGGACCGCAGGTCCGGGAATTCGGAGATATTTGTTTTCAGGTGCAAAAGCAGATACGAAAAACCTCTGAATCCTCGCCGGAGCTACCGGCGCGCGCGGCGCGCGTCCCGGGGGCGGCAAGGATGACCGAAAAGGAAGACTGGAAAGGAAGACTGGCGCCTTGCGTCCTCCCGCCGTGCCCTCAGGTTTTGAAGTCGCCTTCTGGTTCCTGGACCGGGCCCAGAGCGACGGCGAGTACCTGCAACCGCAGAAACTCCAGCGTCTCATGTTCCTGAGCCAGGCCTATTTCGGCGTGCTGCAAGGCGGCGCCAAGCTCATGCCGGCCACGTTCGTCGCCGTCGAGGACGGGCCGATCGAACCGACCTTGTTCAAGGCCTTCGCGCGCGGCAAGCCGGCGGTGGATGTCGCGCCCATCGACGAGCTGCCCCGGCATATCCTCGATTCCGTCTGGCGCCAGTTCGGCGCCCATTCTCCCGATCACCTCGGCAAGCTGATCAGGCGCCACGCGCCCTATCTCGACGCCCTGGCGGTAGGGCCGGGAACCGAGATCGCGTTCGAGGCGATGGTGGATTTCTACGCCACCGACGGCCTGACGCGGAAAAAGGGCACCGGCGCCGCCGCCACGCTGGGCGTGACCACGCCCAGCGGCGCGCCCGCCGCCGACAAGGTGTTGCGGCCCAAGGTCATGCGCAGCCATACCGGTAAACCGGTCAGCGCCACGCGCTGGATGCCGAAGCGCGTCGATTGAAAAAGTCATCCATCCTTCATCGGTTTCTCGAGAGTGAAGCCGCCGGCGGCGTGCTGCTGATGTTCGCGGCCGCGCTCGCGCTGGTCGTCGCCAACAGCCCGCTGGGGCCGCTTTATGCGCAAGCGCTCGATATCTACATCGGGCCGCTCTCGCTGCTGCACTGGATCAACGACGCCGCCATGGCGGTGTTCTTCCTGGTGGTGGGGTTGGAGATCAAGCGCGAGTTCACCCACGGCCATATGGCGCACAAAGGCAGCCGCGCGCTGCCCCTGGTCGCGGCCGCCGCGGGGATGGCGGTGCCGGCGCTGGTGTTCCTGGCCGTCACCGGGGGCGATCCGGTGATCACGCGCGGCTGGGCGATCCCGTCGGCGACCGACATCGCTTTCGCGATTGGCGTGATCGCGCTTCTGGGCAATCGGGCGCCGTTTTCGCTCAAGCTGTTTCTCACCACCATCGCCATCGCCGACGACATGGGCGCGGTGGTCATTATCGCGCTGTTCTACGCGGGCGGCATTTCCCTGCCGGCGCTGGCCGCGGCGGCGGTGCTGTTCGGCGTGATGTTCGCGCTCAACCGGATCGGCGTGCGGCGGTTGGGGCCATATATCTTCCTCGCGCTGCTGCTGTGGATCGCGGTGTTCCTGTCGGGCGTGCACGCGACCATCGCCGGTGTGCTGACCGCGTTCGCGGTGCCGGGGCACGGCGCGGCCATGGAGCCGGGCGGCGAGAACACGCCGCTGCACCGGTTGGAACGCATCCTGGCGCCGTGGGTGGCCTTCGTGATCGTGCCGGTGTTCGGCTTCGCCAACGCGGGCGTATCCTTCGCGGGCCTCGCGCCGGAGCAGGTGTTGACGCCGCTGCCGCTGGGAATCGCGGCCGGGCTGTTCCTGGGCAAGCAGGTCGGGGTGTTCGCCGGCGCCCGCGTGGCGGTGGCGCTCGGCTGGGCCTCCCGGCCCGCGGGGGCCACCTGGACACAGGTTTACGGCTGCGCGCTGTTGTGCGGCATCGGCTTCACCATGAGCCTGTTCATCGGCGGCCTGGCTTTCCCCAGCGCCCGGGTGATGGACGACGTGAAAATCGGCGTGCTGGTGGGGTCGCTGATCTCCGCCCTCGCGGGCTATACTGTGCTGAGGATGGCCAGCCGGGCGCCGGGAGAGACGCGATGAAGGCCAGGATGAAAGTCTATGTGCTCGCGCTGGGCCTCGCGTTGGCAGCCGCTCCCGCGTTGTCTCAGGCATTGCGGCCGTTCGAGCCGCTCAACCCCGCCAAGGCGCAATCGCTGGCGACTTCGCCGCTCACCATCGACACGCTCGGACCTGGGGGCAAGACCCTGAAGTTCACGGTCGAGCTGGCCGACACGCCCAAGGAGCAGGAGATCGGCCTGATGCACCGGAACACCATGGCCGAGGACCACGGCATGCTGTTCGACTTCCACGAGGAGCGGCGCGCGGCCTTCTGGATGCGCAACACCTTCATCCCGCTCGACCTGCTGTTTATCCGCGCCAACGGCGATATCGAGGCCATCAAGGAAAACGCCGTGCCCCATTCCGAGACCCCGATCGGCCCGCGCCAGCCGGTGCAGGCGGTGCTGGAACTGGTCGGCGGCACGGCGCAGAAAATGGGCATCAAGCCCGGCGACCGCGTGCACCACGCGGTGTTCAAGAACGCGCCGCGTTCGTAACGCTCCACGCCGCGCCGCTACGTCGCCGCGTTCGGCTCCGCAAGCAAGGCCGCCAGATCGTCCTTGTGCCGGCGTTTTTCGGCCTCGTGTTCGCGGATGGTGGCCTCGGTGCGGGCGATCCAGGCCGCGAGGCCCGGCGCCGGCGGCGCGCACACGAGGCGGGCGAGGGACTCCGTGAAGTCGATGATGCGCACGGTGCTGAACCGAATCATGGCGCGGTGGTGGCCGATCATGAGGTCGCGCTCGGCCTTGTTCGCCAGAAGCGCGCGCGGAATCGGTCCGTCGAAACGGCGTTCGAGGGCATCGAGGGCGGCGAGGTCCATGGTTCGACCGTAATCGCCGCGTGAATTGGCGCGAGCGCCATGGCGCCGCCGTCTCCCCGATACACATAGGCGCACATGTCAGAACCGGGAAAGCCGGTGATGACCGGGAACAGTCCGCCGCGCCCTCTTCCGCGCATGGCGCGTCAGGCCAACGGCCGCGTCGCCGATATCCTGGTGTTTGATATCCTAGTGTTTGATCCGGGCGACGATGATCACGGCGCCGTGGGCGCCGTCCCGCGGTTCGTCCTGGTAGTAAACCCAGTCCAGCTTGTCGCCGATCAGGGCGCGGTACTGGTCGACGTGGCGGAAGCGGGCGCCCTGGATCTTGGTTTCGGCGGTCTTGTACTCGATGGCCTCGGCGTCGGGGTTGTGGGTGCAGCCGATGGCGATGACCCCGCCGCTTCTGGTCACGCGCACCATTTCGTCCACGGCTTTCTGGGGCGTGGAGCTATAGCCCAGCACCCAGCTCGAGATCACCACGTCGAAGCTGCGGTCGGCATATGGCAGCTTGTGCATGTCGCCCAGGTCGATCCAGGGCGAGGTCGAGATCAGGTCGACGGCGGTGATGTTGTCGGGGTGGAAGCCGGCGCCCACCAGATGGAACAGCTCCATCTCGGTGCGCGGGCCGATCGACAGCACTTTCTGCTCCAGCTCGTGTTCGAAAATGCCGCCGATGGCGGCGATGGGGTTGATCAGGCGCAAGGTGCGCTCGGCCGAGGCGAAGGTGCCGTCGTCGATCTGCAGGCGGTTGTGGGCGACCGTGCCCGGCATCACGCCGTCCGAGGTTTCGGTGTATTCGCGCACCGGCCGGCCGCGTTCATTGAAATGCGTAAGCGCGAAGATCTGGCGGCACTGAGGCGACAGCAGGAAATAGCGCGGCGCCTTGGCGAGCGCGCCCACGAACTTCTTGAACAGCGCCTCGGACATCTTCACTTTCGCGGACATGCGCGGGCGGTGGCTCCTGCGGGGCCGGAAAATGGGAACTGCGGTGCATGAAATGCGCCGACGGCACCGGACTATAGGCAGGCGGGCCGTGGGCCGGTAGCCCCCTAATTGGCGCGGCGGCCGTGGCGCATGGCCGCGTTGGAAAACACCGCGCAGCGGAAACTATCCGTGTCGCGGCAATGGTCCGTTACGGACAGCACGCAGGAGAGTCGCGAACCGCGTCCGGCCGCAAAAGGCCCCTGGGTGCGGGTTCCGCCATCCTTGCTATACGTCTTTGCAATCCCGCGGTTTTAGGGCCTTCGCGCGGCTATCCCCCACGCCGTCCGGGCGTTAAAATAGGCCATCTCGCCTTTCCCGGGTTAAGGACCGATTCCATGAGACCCTTCATCGCCGCCGCCGCGCTGCTCGCCGCCGGCGCGGCCATCGCCCCGGCCGCCTGGGCCGCCGCACCCAACGACATCATCTGGGATACGCCCGCCCCCAAGAGCGGCGCCCCCAAAGACGACGCGGTCTCCAAGGCGACCGTGACGCCGCCTGCCGGCGCGGCCGAAAGCCGCCAAGGCAATTCAAGTGGGCAGCCCGACAAGAACGGGATCATCTGGGATACGCCCGCGCCGTCGGCCGCCACGCCGGACAAGAGCGGCATCACCTGGAATGCGCCGCCGGTGAAACCCGCGAGCACCGCGCCCGCCGGTGCGCTGCCGACGCCGCCTTCCGCGACAACCGCCGCCACATCCGCCGCCACGGGCGGACCTTGCCGCGAATTTCAGACCACCATCGTGATCGACGGCCAGCAGCAGCCCGCCCACGGCACGGTCTGCAGACAGCCCGACGGCACTTGGCGCTTGGTCAACAAGTAGCAGCCGAGGCCTCTCCTTGATCCGCTTTCTCCTCGCGCTGGCACTCACGGCGCTCGCCGTGTCTTCTCCCGCCAAGGCCTGGGGGCCCGACGGCCACCGCATCGTCTGCGCCATCGCCTGGGACGAACTCAACCAGCACGCCAAGGACAGCGTGAAGGCCACGCTCGACGTGGACGGCCGCGAGCAGTTCGCGGACTCCTGCGCCTGGGGCGACGAGTACAAGCTCGCGCACCCCGAGACCGCCGGCTGGCATGTGATGGCGGTGCCCGACGACGCCACCTCCGTCGATATGGCGCGCGACTGTCCCAACCGGAACTGTGTGCTCGGCCAGGTGATCGCCCAAAACGCCGCGCTCGACCACGGCGGCCCGGGCGCCGACGTCGCCCTCAAGCTGCTCGCGCATCTGGTGGGCGACCTGCACCAGCCCCTCAACGTGGCGCGGGCCTCGGACCGCAACGGCCGCGACATCCAGGGGCATTTCTACGGCCGCGAGATGAACCTGCATGCGGTGTGGGAATCCGGCCTGATCGCCCGCGACGGCCGCCCCTGGCGCGGGATAGTCGCGGACCTCGAGGACGACATCGACGCCGCCGACCGCGCCGCCTGGACCGCCACCGGTCCTCTCGAATGGGCCAACGAGTCACTCACCGCCGCGCTGTCGCCGATCAGCTACTACGGCATACAGTTCGCGCCGTTCACCTACGGCCCCAACTACCTGCATGTGGAACAGCCGGTGGTGATGGGCCGCCTGGCGCGCGCCGGAGTGCGCCTGGGGGCCATGCTCAACAAGGCGCTGTCGGATACGCGATAGTCGCGTTTGTGCGAGAGCCGGTTTCGGCGCTTGACCGCGCGCGTGCACCCCATCACCCTGGACAGGTATCTGGTTCGCATCGCCCGTCACGGCAATGCGGCCATGTTGGAATCCCGTGCGCGATCCAGGATCGCGCCCGCGGGGGGAAGGGAGCTTCACCCATGATGCCCAAATTTCTCGCGGCCGTTTCGGCCGTGGCGCTGTTGGCTGGCCCAACCTTGCTTTCCACCCCGGCGTTCGGCGCCGCGTCGCCCGAGGATCTCACCCGCGGCGAATATGTCGCCCGCGCCGGCGACTGCATCGTCTGCCACACCGCGCCGGGGGGCGACCCCTTCGCCGGCGGCCTGAAGATGGCGACGCCGCTCGGCAACATCACCACCACCAACATCACGCCGGACAAGGATACCGGCATCGGCGCCTATACCCTGGCCGAGTTCGACCGCGCCATGCGCGCAGGCATCGCCAAGGACGGCCACCGCCTGTTTCCGGCCATGCCGTACCCGTCCTACGCCAACATGACCGAGAGCGACATGAAGGCGCTCTACAGCTTCTTCATGGAGGGGGTCACCCCGGTGAAGCAGGCCGCCGCGCCCAAGGAACTGCCGGCGTGGATGAACAAGCCGTGGCTGCTCAACACCGGGCTCGCGGCGTGGAACGCGCTGTTCGTGCCGGGCAAGGGCTACACCGCCAAGACCGAGAAGGGCATGAGCTGGAATCGCGGCGCTTACCTGGTGGAAGGGTTGGGCCATTGCGGCAGCTGCCATACGCCCCGGGGCATGTTCTTCCAGGAAAAGGCCATGACCGGCGACGATGGCGCCTTCATGTCGGGCGCCGAACTGGATCACTGGTCCGCGCCCAACCTGCGCGGCGACGCCGGCGACGGGTTGGCCGCATGGACCGAGGCCGACGTGTTCGCCTTCCTCAAGACCGGTCACGGCCCGAACACCGCCGCCTTCGGCACCATGATCGACGTGATCAACAACTCGACCCAGTTCCTCAGTGATGAAGATCTGATGGGCATGGCGGCTTATATCAAAAGCCTCTCGCCCGGCGCGCGCCCCGGTGTCAAGGCGCCCATCTACGACGCCAAGACCACCGACCGCCTGACCAACGCCGACGACAAGACCCCGGGCGAGAAGACCTATGTGGTGCAGTGCCAGGGGTGCCACGGCATGGACGGCAAGGGTAAGGGCGAATTCGTGCCGCCCATCGCCGGCAACCCGGCGGTGCTCGACCGGAACCCGGCATCGCTGATCAACGTGACGCTCAATGGATCGCAGCGTCTTGTCGTGGGCGGCCTGCCCGATCCTTACCGCATGGTGCAGTTCAGGGTGATGCTGAACGACCGTGAGGTAGCCGACGTGGTGAACTTCATCCGGAGCGGCTGGGGCAACAACGCGCCCGGCACGGTGAAGGCCGAGGATGTCGCCAAGGTCCGCAAGGACACCGACCCGGCGAGCGATCAGGTGGTGATCTTGCGGATGCGCTGAGCGGGGATCACCGCCTCGCTATGCTCGGTACTCTCTCCCCTGAGGGGAGAGGGTTGAGGTGAGGGTTTGTTTCAGGCGGCCCGCGCCGCCATTGCAATCTCTCCGGCGCTCGCCAGCTTCTCCACGTTCCAGCAGGCGTCCATGGCCTTCTTGGCCTGTGCGGGCGGCAGGATGCCGTCGGCGAGGTCGGTGAATTTCGCGTTCAGCTCGGCGTCACTCAGGGGCGCCTCGACGCTGCCCACGGCGTGTTCAATGAACTGGTGGAATTTCCGGCCGTCCTTCATGACGATGGTCATATCGGCCTGGGCCTCGTGGATGCCCGGCGTCACTGCCGGTTTCACCTTGCCGCGCAAGGCCAGCACGGCCGGATCCCTCGCCGCGCGGTCGCTGAATTGCTTGAGGCCTGCGGCGCCCTCGACGATGGCGACCGCGACGGCGTGGTAGACGCTGAACTTGCTCTCCAGGCCGTCGGCGGGCGCTGGCTTGCCGGTGAGTTCCAGAACCAGCGGGTGCACCTTTAGTTCCACGCGCTCGATGGCGGCCGGGTCGACCTTGGCGGCCTTGCGGAGTTTCAGCGCGGCGTCGATGGGCGGGTGCAGGACGATGCCGCAAGGGAACGGCTTGTAGGTGTTGAGCGCGGCCTCGTAGCGCACACCCAGGCCTTCGGTGATCTCGCGGTAATCCTGCTTGGTCGAGACCGTGTTGGCCCAGCCGCGCTTGGCCTCGATCATGGCGGGCGAGCTGTCGAAGCCATTGGCGGCGAGCAGCGCCGCGAGAATCCCGGCGCTGGCGGCCGCGCCCGGGTTGAACGACTTGTTCATGGAGCCGAAGGACTCGCGCAGGCCCACCGGCTGCGAGGCGGCGAGACCCAGCGCATAGACCATCTGCTGTTCGGTGAGACCCAGGAGCCGCCCCACGCCAGCGGCCGCGCCGAATACACCGGCGGTGCCGGTGATATGCCAACCGACATCGTAGTGGTTGGGATAGACCGCGTTGCCGATGCGCAGCGCCACCTCGGTGCCGAACACTTGCGCCGCCAGGAAATCCGCGCCCTTCACCGGTTTCCATTCCGCCACCGCCAGCAGGGCCGGGCAGATCACTACCGACGGATGGATGACGGTTTTCAAGTGGGTGTCGTCGTAGTCCAGCACATGGCTGGCGATGCCGTTGATGAAAGCGGTGGTGCGGACATCGAAGCGCTCCTTGCGCCCGACCAGGCTGGCCTGCGCGGGGCCGGACAGGGGCGCGAGCGCCGCCACGGCGTGGGCCACGGCTTCGTGGCTGCTGCCGCCCAGCGCCGCGCCCAGCCAGTTCACCAGGGTGCGCACGCCTTCCTTGCGGACGGACGCGGGCAGGTCGGCGTAGGAGACTTTCACCAGCCAGCGCGCGAGGGCGAGGGTGGGGCCGGGCGCATCGGCTGCGTCGGCCTTGGGAATTAGCGGCGCGAACGCGGCGGCCAGGGCAGTTTTGAGCACGGTACGGCGATCGATCGGCATGGCGGCCTCCCCAGCGGAAGCGGCGATGGTACACGCGCTTTCCACTAGCCGCCACCGCGCCGCCGAATGCTAAGCTGGCGTCATGACCAAGCCCTTCATCGTCATTGGCACGCCATGTTTCGGCGGTCTCGTTACCCACGGCTATATGAATTCCGTGGTGACCTTGATGGACCGCGCATCCTCCCTGGGCGCGCGGTTCGGGCTCAATCTGCTGGCCAACGACGCGCTGGTGACGCGGGCGCGGGCTGGCATCGTCGCGGCCATGCTCGATGAACCCGAGGCCACGCACCTTCTGTTCATCGACGCCGATATTTCGTTCCCGCCCGAGCAGGTCGCGCGCCTCCTGGCGGCGGATAAGGATATGGCGGCGGCCACCTATCCGGTGAAATCCATCGACTGGGCGGCGATCCCGGAGCGCGCGGTGAAGAACCAGGAACCGCTGGCCGAGGCCGGGCTGGTCTATGTCGGAAAACTCAGCGAGGGCGGCAGGACCGACGGCGCGTTCGCCGAAGCCGACTACGCCGGCACCGGCTTCCTGCTGATCAAGCGCGCGGCGCTTCTGAAGATGATCGCGGCCTATCCGGACACAAAATTCACAAGCGTGCAGAGTTTTCCGCCGTTCCCCGGCAGCGACAATCTATACGCGCTGTTCGACTGCATGATCGACGCGCAGGGAACCTACCTCAGCGAGGATTACGCCTTCTGCCGCCGCTGGAGGACACTCGGCGGCGAGCTGTGGCTCGACCGCACCAGCGCGCTCACCCATACCGGGCCCTACGGTTTCCAGGGCAACGCGGCGGCGCGGTTCAAGAAGGACTTGGCCTGAACCCGCTCCCACCCTTCCCCCGGGGGCCGGAAGGGCCCCAAATAAACAATAGGCCGGAAGGGCCCCAAATAAACAACAGGCCGGAAGGGCTCCAAAAGACAACAGGCCGGACCAACCGTCCCGGTGTTGTCCGATGCGTGGGTTTGCGCCGCTGTTACCGCGTCCGCGCGCTGTGCCGGCGTGGAATGCGGGAGACTGTTTCACGTGAAACAAGTTACCTTTCCACGGAACAGAAACCGGGTCGGACCAGACTTCTTGACGGAGCCGGTCCTTCGACGCGGAGCGCCGAGCCATCGAGAGGGCAGGCGTTTCAGCTTGCGCATGTTCCTTGCGGCTTCCCCGGCTCACGCTCAAGACGTGCCGCCACCACCCGTATGACGCGGCCAGCCGCGACGGCCGTCATGGGCGCAGCCCGAAACGCGGAAGGCCCCCACATTTCGGTGAGGGCCTTCCGGTTTGCGCGTATCCGGGCGTTATTGTTTCGGTGCGGGGCCGGGCGGAAACCCGGGGTCCGCTTTTCCTGGCCCTGCCCTAGGCGAACAAACCGAGCGGAGCGTAGGGCACGTTCGGGAACACGTTCGCGATCTTGGTCTCGTTGTGGCGTTTGACCAGGATCTCGGAGATCACCTGGCGGTAGTCGGTGGTGACCGCGAGGTCGCCGCCGAACAGCTGGTTGGAGGCGGTGCCGGGCCACAGGCCGTAAAGCTTGCCGCCGTTCATGCTGCTGCTCACCACCATCATGGTCGAGGCCGAGCCGTGGTCGAGGCCGCGGTTGGCGTTCTCGGTGAAGCGGCGGCCGAACTCGGTCATGGTGACGATGGTGACGTTCGGCTGGTAGGTCGCGCCGAGGTCGTTCCAGAACGCCGAGATCGAACGCGACAGCTCCGTGGCGCGCGTGTTGAACGCCGCCGTCAGATTCTGGTGGTGGTCCCAGCCGCCCATGTCGACGGTCGCGACGCTGATGCCGACGTTCATCTTGATCAGGGTCGCGAGCGAACGCAGCGGCGTGGACAGATCGCCGTTGGTGTAGCCGGTCTGGGTGTTGTTGGTCAGCGCGCGGTAGGCGGTCTGGACGTTGGTGATCGCGTCCAGGGTCTCGAGCGCCTTTTTCTCGTAATCGGTGGTGCCGCGCACCAGGCCGCGGATGACGTTCGAGGTGTTGGTGCCGCCCGAAACGTTGAAGTTGGCCGGGTTCGGGATCGCCAGCGCCTGGTTGTCGCCCATCAGCGAGGTCGGCATGTTGGTGGACACCGCCACGGTGCCCAGCGCCGCGGTGACGTTCATCTGGCTCATGTGGCGTGCCAGCCAGCCGTTGTCCGGCAGGGCGGTGCCGTCGGCGCCGCCGCGCTCCATCATGTCCTGGGCCTCGAAATGGCTGCGGATGTTGGTGGGCACCCCGGCCGCGACGATCGGCGCCAGCTGCTTGGCGTCATAGAGCGCCTTCAGCTCGGGCATGTTGGGGTGGAAGTACATATCCACGTTGTCGAGCGTCCCAAGGCCGAAGCTGGAATTGGCGGCGATGCGGATGGTGGGCCGGGCGGCGATGTAGTTGGAATCGCCCGAGGGCGCCACCAGTTGCAGGCCGTCCTGGCCGAAACGGCAGAAGATCACGACCAGGATCGGGCTGCCGGCCGCCGGCTTCTCGTTGACGGTCGGGCTGGCGGTGCCGCCGAGCGCCGTCGGCAGGTCCGCGCCGAAGGCAACGTTCAGGCCGCCGCCAAGGGCCAGCATGGAAGCACCCGCGCCGAGGAGGCCGCGCCGCGAGATGTGGTGATGATGGTGATTGATTTCGTTCATCGCGCTTCCTCCTACCGGTACATGAATTCGGGTGACTGGGCGATCAAGCCCACGAGGCGGCGATAGTTGTTCTCGAGCGTGGTGGGGTTGGTGGTCGAACTGCGCGCCAGGGCGGGCAGGGCGGCGATGCCGCCGTCGGTGGTGAGCGCGGCGGTGGAGGTCGTCGGCAGGGCGAAGCCGACCATGCGGCCCACCCAGTATTCCACCAGGGCGGCGGCGCTGGCCTGGGCGGCCGTGGTCGTCTGGGCGGACAGGGAGGTCTTGATGGCGGTGTTCGCGGGCCAGGTCATGGCGTTGTTCCACACCGTCAGCAGCGCGCCGGTGGTCAGCCAGTAGGCATTGGTGTCGGGCCGTCCGTTGGGCGGCGTCCAGGCGAACAGGAAGTCGGTCACCGGATCGAAGGCGGATGTCATGGTGGTGCCGGCGTTGACCACCATGTCGGTCGTCCGGAACAGGGCGATCAGGTGTTCGTACGGGCGGCGCAGCTTGGCGGCCGGCAGCACGCCGATCTCGTTGCCGTCGAGCAGGATGGCGCGCAGAACCTGGGCGATCTGGTTGGGCATGTCCTGGTTGTTCATCCAGGCGTTATAGGCGCGGATAAAGGCGCTCTGCGGATAGCTTTCGCCGAAGATGCGGATGCACAGCTTCTTGCAGATGAACTTGGCGGTGGCCGGGTGATAGGCGGCGATGTCCAGCACGCGGTTGCCCTGGGCCATCGGCGCGGTGAGTTTGGACAGGTCCATGCCCATGAACATGCCGGCCTGGGTGTTGTGCATGGCCGGGTCGTAGGCGAACTCGGCGGTCAGGGGCAGCACGCGGCCCGCGCTGACGTACTGGCCGTTGGCGACGGTCCAGCCGGACAGCGCGCGGCTGGCCTGGGTGATGTCGGCGTCGGTGAAGCCCGCGGTGACGAGGTAAGGGCCGGCCTGCACCGAGGGCGCGTCGGAATTGATGATGCCGAGGTAGACGTCGGCGCCCAGGGTGTGCAGTTCCAGCACTTCGCGGCTGTAGTTCTCGTTCGGCGTGGTGGCGCGGCTCAGCCAGTTATCGAGGTAGATCTGCATCGAGGTCGAGCGCGCGACCGTATGCAGGAAATCGCGGAAATTGCCGAACACGTTCGGGCGGATCACATCGCGGTCATAGACCGGCAGCTCGACCGTCGCGGTCTCGCGCATGCCTTTGCCGATGTTGAAGTGGTTGTGCCAGAAGTCGGTCATGAACTCGCGCAACTGGTACTTGGAGTGGGCGTTGCGGATCCAGGTCGCGGCGGCCAGTTCCTGGCGCACGCGGAAGACCTCGGTCGACGGCACGGCGGTGTTCAGGCCGCCGTAGAGCGACCACAGGTCGGCGGTGGAGAAGCCGAGCGCCACCAAGGGGCGCTCTTCCTTGACCGCGGGCCAGTTGCCGTTCGAGTTGTCGGCGGCGGCCGCGTATTCGATATGCATGGTCTGGCTGGCGAGGAAAGCCGCCAACTCCGGATCGTCGCCGGGAGGCGCCGCCAGCTGCTCGTTGACCCACGCGGGCCAGCCGATCATCTGCACGTATCTCTCGTCGAGATCGCGTGCACCGAACGTGACGCGATTGAGCGCGCGGCGTTCGAAACTTGGTTGGTTGGGAAGCACCATTCTCTGCCCCTTTTCTCCGGCACCCCCATGTGCCGGCTCCGCGTTGACATCTCCCTACAGCCACTTTCGGTAGCTGCCCGCCGGCCCCTTTTTCGGGAGGCCTTGATTTGGGTCTGTCCGTCTTTCGGCAGCGTCTTCTGGGAAACGGTAAGCCGGTGAATATCCTGCGCCAGCCTCTCGCGATAACCCCTAGAGTCGCTATCCGGTTACATACGTATATTATTCCACGAGGGTTGCAGAAAATGTGAAAAACTAGCTGATAGCGCGGGTTGGGGGACAACCCCAGATGTAACGGCGGGTTGGCTACACGCCTGGAAGGCAGGGCCGCCCCGGCCGACAGAAAGGCGACAGCAAAAAGCCACGCACAGGCCACTGGGGCCCGCCGCCCTGGCGGCTTTCTTGCGAGGACTTCTCAAATTCCAATGCCGGGACGCCGGTCAAACCGGTCTTCCTCGATGACAGGGGGCCGGATTCGGTCCCTAGCTCAAGGCCGGCAGACGCACCGTCACCGCGAGGCCGCCGCCGGGGCGGTCCGCGGCGGCCACCGTGCCGCCCAAGGCCAGCGCGTGCTGTTTCACCAGCCACAGGCCGATCCCGAAATGCGCGCCGCTTTTATCGCTTTTCTCCGTCAGGGTGCGCGACGAGTAATAGCGTTCGAAGATCGCTTCCAACTGGTCCTGGGGAACGCCCGGCCCTTCGTCGGCGACGCTTAAGGCCGCGATGCGCTCGGGGCCGTGGGTCTCGGTCTTCAGCCGCACCAGCACACGCCCGCCCGGCGGCGAGAACGACAGCGCGTTTTCCACCAGGTTCTCGAGGATGGTTTCGATCAGGTCGGCGCGACCCTCGACGCGCACGCCTTCGGCCACATCCAGCGTCAGCTGCGTACGCGAAGCCGTGCCGCCGATCATGGCCGCGTAATCCGTGGCGAAGGCGCGCACCAGGGAGGTGAGGTCGATGCGCGCGCGCCCGACATCGAGCAGTTCGGCGGTGGCGTTGTCGACGCGCCGCGCCGATTGCACCAGGCCGTCCAGCCGGTCCAACGACGCGGAGATCGCCGCGAGGCCGGTCTCGGCGTCGCCGGTGCCGGCGGCGGGGCGCACCAGTTCCACCGCCTGGCGGATCACCGCGATCGGGCCCTTGAAGGCATGGGCGTTGTCCTCGGCGGCCTCGCGGATGATCTCGGCGACACGGGTCAGGCGGTGCACCATGGCGTCGAACTCGCGGCCGATGGCGGCCAGTTCCGGCACGGTCGATGATTGCTCGAACGACGCGCCGCGCTCGATGATCCCGGCGACGTCCCTGAAGCGCCGCAAGTTGGACCACACCGCCGCCATGATGGCGAAGGCCAGGATCGCCATGCCGGCATAGACCACGCCCGCGACCCGGCTCTCGGCGCGCATCCAGTAGGGCTTGCCCGATGGACCGTCCTGGCCGAGCGCGCCGGGATCGAGCGCCACCACCACGCCCCAGCAGCCGGCCGCGCTCTGCACCGGCGTCACCGATGTCAGGATCGCGCCCCTGCCTTGCGTGGCGCCGTCCTTGCGGGGTACCTGTTCGCTCAGGGCGATATCGCCGCTGCAGCTCTGGCCCAGTTTATCGAGCACGCCGATGCTGGCCAAGAAGGCGCGTTCTTCCTGCATTTCCGCGTTGGGCACTGTGGGCGCGCTCGCGACGTAGAAGAATCCCGCGGATTCACCGGATGTATCGGGGCCGATGCCATTGGGCTTGAAGAGCAGCTTGATGCTCTGGCGCGGCGCCGCGAAACGCGCGAGTTCGGCCGAGAGCTTGGCGAAATCGCCGGGCTTCATGTCCTTGAGCGCGGGCGCCAGCGCCTTGCCGACCATGGCGCCCGAGGTCTGCACCGCGTCGAGCAGCAGTTTCTGGCGGTCGCGGTCGGCCGAGGCGAACACCGAATACAGCAGGATCGGCAGCGCCAGGAACACCACCACCAGCGCGGTCAGCTGTACCCGCAGCGAACGGGAGAATTTCCCGCCGGCGGGCGTGTCCGGGCGCGGGGCGGCGTCAGGCATGTGGATCAGGCATCCCGGCGCCAGCGGTAGCCGAAGCCGGGATAGTTCTCGAGCGCGGCGAAGCCCGGATCCACGTCGGCGAATTTGCGCCGGATACGCTTGATCAGCGCGCGCACATTGGTGCGGTAACCCTCGGCGCCCTGTCCGGCGATGAAGCCTTCGGTCTGCACGGTGTTGTAGATCTCGCGGTAGGAGACATCGATCCCGGCCTTGGACGCCAGCAGCGCCACCACTTCGAACTCGCCCAGCGACAACGCGACCTCGCGCCCCTGCCAGTGGGCGCGCTTGGCTTCCGTCTTCAGGGTCAGGCGGCCAACGTCGATGGCGTCGGCGGCGGGCGCGGGGCGCTCGCGGTGCAGCGCGCCGGCGATCACCAGCTCCAGCCGCTTGATGATCACCGCCGGGCTGCGGGTCTTCTCGACGAACTCCACCGCGCCGTGTTCCAGCGCCATCTCCTCGAACAAAGGCTGGTTCAGCGAGGTCA
>JAIBCD010000066.1 GCA_019694335.1 Rhodospirillaceae bacterium
TGGATCGCCTGGTGTTCGACGCGGCGGTCGCGGCGGGATTGCCGGCGCAGCCGCGGGTGCTGGACGCGGGATGCGGCCTGGGCGGGACGATCTTTTTCTGGCAGGGCTCCCGCGGCGGTGCCTACGACGGCCTGACCCTGAGCCCGGAGCAGCATCGGCGGGCCACGCTGGAGGCGGCGCGGCGCCGTGTCGCGGGCGTCTGCCGCTTTCACGTCCGCAGCTATCAGGAGCCGATCCCGCGCGCCGCGTCAGCATCGCTCTCCGCGCCGTTCGATGCGGTGATCGCGGTTGAATCCCTCGCCCATAGCCCCGACCCGGCCGCCACCGTCGCGAACCTCGCCGCCGCCTTGGCGCCCGGCGGGCTGATGCTGATCGTCGACGATATGCCGGATGGGAATCGGGAGCCCGCCCGGTTGAGGGAATTCAAGCGGTGCTGGCGTTGTCCGGTGCTGGCGGACGCTGCCGGGTACCGGGCCGCGCTCGCCGCGGCCGGCGTGATGGTGGTGCATGAAGCCGATTGGAGCCACCGCTTGCGTCCGCGCCCGCTGACGTGGCTCAAGGTTCTGATCGCGGCCTTCGGCCTTGCTTGCCGCCTGTCGCCGTCACGGGCGTTGCGCGACGCGCTCGAGGCGATGCTCGGCGGCTTCTGCCTCGAGGCGCTCTACCGCACGGGTGGGATGCGATACCGCTTTATCGTCGCGCGGAAACCGGTGGCTTAAACAAAATGGCCCGCCCCGGTGGGGCGAGCCATTTGGTTCGGGAGTTCAGGCTTTAAGCAGTGGTCGGAGTGATAGGATTTGAACCTACGGCCTCTGCCTCCCGAAAGCAGCGCTCTACCAGGCTGAGCTACACTCCGGTGGAGGCGTGCTTATAGCGGGTGGGCAGGGACGGGGCAAGCAGGCCGTAAGGCCTTTTTCGCCCATAAATATCCGTAGGTTATCGGGCTAATAAGCCCGGTCGATGCAGAAATCGATCACGTCCAGCAGGGCGGTCTTGGTCGGGCTCTCCGGGAAAATCCCCAAGGCGTCCCGGGCCACCGCGCCATAGTGGCGGGCGCGGTTGACGGTGTCGGCCAGGCTGTTGTGGTCCTTCATCAGCTCCATGGCGCGGGCGAGGTCGGTGGGGGTCTGGTCCAGGGTCTCGACGGTGCGCTTCCAGAAAGCGCGCTCGCCTTCGTCGCCGCGGCGGAACGCCAGGATCACCGGCAGGGTGATCTTGCCCTCGCGGAAGTCGTCACCGATGGTCTTACCCAGCTCGTGCTGGCGCGCGGAGTAATCGAGCACGTCGTCGATCAGCTGAAAGGCGATACCGAGATTGAGGCCGTAGGCGCGCAAGGCTTCTTCCTCGCCGTCGGGGCGCTCGGCCACCACCGCGCCGATACGCGCGGCCGCGGCGAACAGCTCCGCGGTCTTGGCCTGGATGACTTCCAGGTACTGCGCTTCGCTGGTTTCGGTGTCGTTGGAGGTCAGCAGCTGGTGCACCTCGCCCTCGGCGATCACCGACGAGGCGCGGGAGAGAATCTGCAACACCTTGAGCGAACCGTCCTCGACCATCAGTTCGAAGGCGCGGCTGAACAGGAAGTCGCCCACGAGCACCGACGACTGATTGCCCCAGATGGCGTTGGCGCTGGACTGGCCGCGGCGCAGGTCGCTGTCGTCGACCACGTCGTCATGCAACAAGGTGGCGGTGTGGATGAACTCGACGCAGGTGGCGAGTTTGACGTGACGCTCGCCGGTGTAGCCGCACAGTTTGGTGGCGGCCAGGGTGAGCAGCGGACGCAGGCGCTTGCCGCCGGCCGCCACGATATGTCCCGCCAGCTGCGGGATCAGCGCCACCGGGGAATGCATGCGCGCGACGATGGTGCGGTTGACGGCCTTCAGGTCGTCCGCCACCAGGTCCACCAGGGCGTCCAGCGCCTTGGCTTTCGCCCGGCGGCTTGCTTCGAGATTTACGACGGTCGCCACAGCCTTATGCCTTATATAATGCGATATAATGCGCGATATCGTGCCCGGGGCACAGCTTTCCGCCTGCGCGGCGCGTCCCCATGTTCTTGTCAATTCTACTGGGGGGCGTCACCCTTGGGCACCTGTTTTTTGGCGGGTCTGGGATGATGGTAGGATGATCGAACTGCTGCGGACCGAGAATCCGGTGTTGATGTCGGCGCTGAAGGCGGCGTTGAACGAGGCTGGAATCGAGGCTTTCGAGTTCGACGGGCCGATCGCGGACATTTATGGCGCGGTGTTCCCGCGCCGGCTGATGGTGCACGAGGACGACCTCGCCGCCGCTCGCGAGGTCGCCGCCGGCTTCGCGCCGGACGAACTGCCGAATCCATGATCGAGACCACCGACGACAAGCTGCTCGACGGCCGCGTGATCCTGCGCCAGCCGGTGAAGGGCTACCGGGCGGCGGTCGATCCGGTGCTGCTGGCGGCCGCGGTCAAACCCGCATACGGACATCGGGTGCTGGACGCCGGTTGCGGCACGGGCGCCGCGGCGCTGTGCCTCGCGGCGCGGCTGCCGCATGCCGTTATCACCGGCCTGGAGATTCAGGGCGCTTACGCCAGGCTCGCGCGGGAGAATGCGGTTCTCAATCATATGCAGGACCGTGTGCGGATCGTCGAAGGCGATCTCGCGGCTCCGCCCGATCTCGGCGCGCCATTCGATGTGGCGATAACCAACCCGCCCTTCGGCGCGGACGGCACGCCGCCAGCCGATGCGGGTCTCGCAACCGCGCATATGGAAAGCCACCTCGCGCTGGGGCCGTGGATCAAGGCATGCCTTGCGCTCATCCGGTCCAACGGCCGGCTGGTTGTGATCCACCGCGCCGATCGCGTGTCGGCGTTGCTGGCGGCGTTGGCGCCGGGCTGCGGCGACATCCATGTGCTGCCGGTCCTGCCCAAGCCGGGAGAGCCTGCGCGGCGCGTGATCGTGGATGCGGGCAAGGGCCGCCGTACGCCCGATACGCTGCTGGCGGGCTTTGTCCTGCACCGGGACGACGGGCGTTTCACCGCGGCGGCCGATGCGGTCTTGCGTGGCGGACCGTTGTAATTTGGGGTTTCCGCCCCATTCCTTTTAGGACAACCGCGCCCTAAATTAGGCCCATGGAACTCCTCGAACAGATCAACGAAGTATTTGCCCGCTATGGCCTCGCGCGCGAGGCCACGCCCACCCCGGCAGTGGCGGTGATCCGTCTCACGGGCGCCATCGGCACCGGCGGCATGGGCCGGCGCGGGTTGAATCTTGCGGGTCTCGATGCCTCCTTGAAGAAGGCGTTCTCGAAGCGTGTGCGCGCCGTGTGCCTGGTGATCAATTCGCCGGGCGGTTCGCCCGTGCAGTCGTCGCAGATCGCGGGCCGTATCCGGCAGTTGTCCCAGGACGAGAAGATCCCGGTGTTTGCCTTCGCCGAGGACGTGGCCGCGTCCGGCGGTTACTGGCTGGCGCTGGCGGCGGATGAGATTTACGCCGACCCCATGTCGGTGATCGGCTCCATCGGCGTGGTGAGCGCCAGCTTCGGCTTCCACGACCTGATCGAGAAGATCGGCATCGAGCGGCGCGTACATGCGCAGGGCGCCCGCAAAAGCATGCTCGATCCGTTTAAGCCGGAAGACCCCGACGACGTGCAGCGCCTCGGCGAAATCCAGGTGGATATCCATCGCCAGTTCATCGCCGCCGTGAAGCGGCGCCGTGGAGAAAGATTGACCGGCGCGGACGAAACCCTGTTCAACGGCGACATCTGGACCGGCGAGCGCGCGCTGGAGCTGGGCCTGGTGGACGGCCTCGGCGACATGCGCACCGTCATGCGCCGCAAGTACGGCGCCGACGTGCGGTTCCTGATGATCGAGCGCCCCGGCGGCTGGTTCTCGCGCCGCTTCGGCGGCGGTGGAGTCTATTCACCAGATCCCCACCAGACCGCTCAGGGCGGCTTCGCCAGCGATCTCCTCGCCGCGGTCGAGGAACGGGCTCTGTGGGCGCGGTTCGGTCTCTAGATGTTGAAGCTCCTCTTCACGATCGGCCTCGTCTATGTGGTCTGGTTCTCGTTCAAGAACTGGGCGCGCATCCAGTCCGCCTATAAGGAAGTGCAGGACGAAAAGGCCCGCCAGGCTGGGGCACACGTGAAGCCCAAATCCCGCCAACCGGTGGTGCAGGACTTGGTGCCTTGTCCCAAATGCGGGGCCTATGTGGCCGCGGGGACAGCCTGCTCCTGCGAAAAGGCCTAGGAGCATTTTCCGGGGAAGTGGCTGCCGGTTCCCCGTAGAAAATGCGACCAAACCAATGAAAAGCCGCGATTTGCTTGATTCCCAAAGGCTAAGTGGTTAGCGTCCGCCGCTCTTAAGGACCGCACCCATGCCCGCCCCCGCTTCAAAAACAAAGCCATTGAATTTCCAGTCTTTGATCCTGACGCTCCAGAATTTCTGGGCGAGCCAGGGCTGCGTCATCCTGCAGCCCTACGACATGGAAATGGGCGCCGGCACCTTCCACCCGGCCACGACCTTGCGGGCGCTCGGCCCCGAGCCCTGGAGCGCGGCCTATGTGCAGCCCTCGCGCCGGCCCACCGACGGCCGCTACGGCGAAAACCCGAACCGCCTGCAGCACTACTACCAGTACCAGGTGATCATGAAGCCCTCGCCGGCGGATCCGCAGGGACTGTATCTCGAAAGTTTGCGCGCCATCGGCATCGACCCCATGGCCCACGACATCCGATTTGTGGAGGACGACTGGGAAAGCCCGACCCTGGGCGCCTGGGGCCTCGGCTGGGAAGTGTGGTGCGACGGCATGGAAGTCACCCAGTTCACCTACTTCCAGCAGGTGGGCGGGCTGGAGTGCGATCCGGTGTCGGTGGAACTGACCTACGGGCTCGAGCGCCTGGCGATGTACGTGCAGGGCGTCGAGAACGTCTACGACCTCGATTTCAACGGCCGCGGCGTGAAATACGGCGACGTATTCAAGCGTGCCGAGATCGAATACTCCGCGCATAATTTCGAACACGCCGACACCGCGATCCTGTTCCAGCGCTTCGGAGACTGCGAGAAGGAATGCCGCGCGCTATTGGACGTCAAGCTGTCGCTGCCGGCCTACGATCAGTGCATCAAGGCGTCGCATACCTTCAACCTGCTGGACGCGCGCGGCGTGATCAGCGTGACCGAGCGCGCGGCCTATATCGCGCGGGTGCGTGCTCTCGCAAAAAGTTGCTGCGAAGCCTGGCTCGCCAACGAATACCGGAGAGCCTGAGATGACTGTGCAGGCTTCCTCGCGGATATCGTTTGGTTGCTCTTTAAAAGATGCGCGCCTTCCGCGCGCGGGGGCCTGAGCCATGGCCGAATTGCTGCTGGAAATCTTCTCCGAGGAAATTCCCGCGCGCATGCAGGCGCGGGCTGCGGATGATCTCGCGCGCCTGCTCGGCGACGCCCTCAAGGCCGAGGCGCTCAACGCGACCAGGATCGAGGCGCATGCCGGGCCGCGGCGCATCGTGGTCGTGGCCGATGGCCTGCCCGAGGCCCAGCCGGAATCCAGCGAAGAGCGCAAAGGCCCGCAAGTGGGCGCGCCCGACGGCGCCATCCAGGGGTTCCTGAAGGCCAGCGGCCTGCCCAGCCTCGACCAAGCCGAGGTTCGCGAACTGCCCAAGGGCAAATTCTATTTCGCCGTGATCAAGCGCCCGGGGCGCGCGACCGCCGTGGTGCTGAAGGAAATCATCGAAGCGGCGTTGCCGCAGTTGCCATGGCCCAAAAGCATGCGCTGGGCCGACAACCCGGCCCGCTGGGTGCGTCCGGTGCAGGGCATCCTGTGCGTGTTCGGCGGCAAGGTGGTGCCGGTGCATTTCGCCGGCCGCACCGCGTGCGACGAGACCGCCGGGCATCGTTTCCTGGCGCCCGCCGCGATCAAGGTGAAGGACTTCGCCGACTACAAGGACAAACTGGCCAAAGCGAACGTGCTGGTGGAAGCCGCCGCGCGCACCAAGGTGATCGTGGCCGAGCTCGCCAAGCTTGCCGCTGCCGAAAAGCTGACGGTGCAGGACGACCCCGGGCTGCTCGCCGAAGTCACCGGGCTGGTGGAATGGCCGGTGCCGCTGCTCGGCACCATCGACGCCGCGTTCATGGACGTGCCGGCGGAAGTGCTGACCTCGGCCATGCGCAAGCACCAGAAGTATTTCGCGCTCAGCACCCCGGACGGCAAGCTCGCGAATCGTTTTGGTGTGATCGCCAATATGACCACCGCCGACAACGGCGCGGCGATCATTGCCGGCAATGAGCGCGTCCTGCGCGCGCGCCTGTCCGACGCCAAGTTCTTCTGGGTCCAGGACCGCAAGGAAAAGCTGGAAAGCCGCGTCGCGAAACTGAAGGAACGTGTGTTTCACGCCAAGCTCGGCACCGTGTTCGACAAGGTCGAGCGCATGGAGCCGCTGTCGGAATGGCTGGAACGGGTCGTGCCGGGCGCGAAAGACACGCGCCGCGCGGCCTATCTCGCCAAGGCCGACCTTTCCACCGGCATGGTCGGCGAGTTCCCCGACCTGCAGGGCATCATGGGCCGCTACTACGCGCTGCACGACGGCGAGAAAGCGGAAATCGCCGACGCCGTGGCCCAGCACTACTCGCCGCTCGGTCCCCAGGACCGCTGCCCGTCCGCGCCCGTGAGCGTGGTGGTGGCGCTGGCCGACAAGATCGACAGCCTGGTCGGATTTTTCGCCATCAACGAAAAGCCCACGGGTTCCAAAGACCCGTTCGCTTTGCGCCGCGCCGCGCTCGGGATCATCCGCTTGATCCTGGAAAACAAGCTGCGCCTGCCGTTGCTGGCGGCGTTCGAATACGCGCTGGGCGCTTACGATGCCAACGCGGATAAAGACAAGGTCGCGCGCGAATTGCTCGATTTCTTCGCCGATCGCCTCAAGGTGCATTTGAAAGAAGCCGGCGTGCGCCACGATCTGGTCTCGGCGGTGTTCGCGCTCGGCAACGAGGACGATCTGTTGCGCCTGATCGCGCGGGTGGAGGCGCTCTCCGCGTTCCTGGCCACCGACGACGGCGCCAACCTGCTGGTGGCTTACCGCCGCGCCGCCAATATCGTGCGCATCGAAGAGAAGAAGGACAACGCCAGTTACAAGGGCGAGGTTGCCGCCGCCGACCTGGGCGCACCCGAGGCCGACGCCCTGCTGAAAGCTCTGGCGACCGCCGAAACCCAGGTGAACGCCGCGCTCGCGGGCGAGGATTTCGTATCCGCCATGGGCGCGCTCGCGGCTTTGCGCCGGCCGGTGGACGCCTTCTTCGACAAGGTCACCGTCAACACCGACCAGCCCGCCCAGCGCAAAGCCAGGCTTGGCCTTTTGGCCCGGATCGCCGCCACCACTGGCCGCGTGGCGGATTTCGCCCAGATCGAAAGTTAGCTAAGCTTCTCCCGTCTCTTTGTAGGGGAGGGGATGATGAACCGGCGGAAATTCCTGGGCGCCTCGGCCGGCTTTGCCCTGCTCGGCGCGCGCCAAGCCTTCGCGGCGGCGGCCTATGACCTTGTCATCAAGGGCGGCCATGTCATTGACCCGGCCGCGAAGATCAGCGCGGTGCGCGACGTCGCCATCGCCGGCGGCAGGATCGTCAGTGTCGCCGAAAAAATCGACGCGGGCGGGGCGCAGGTGGTGAACGCCGCCGGCAAATACGTCATCCCCGGCATGATCGACATCCACTCCCACGCCGCCGCCACCAAGGGCGGGCCGGCGATGAATATCGCCGACGGCGTGACCGGCTATATCGACGCGGGCAGCAAGGGGGCGGCCAATATCGATGACGCGGTCGCCGAGGTGAAGGCCGGGCCGCAAACCGGGCGCATCCTGATCAATATCGCCAAGCCCGGCGTTTCGGGCGGCGGGGCCGCCGGTGGCGAGCTGATGGATATCGCCAACGCCGACGTAGCCGCGGCGAAAGCCGCCATCGCCAAACACCGCGATGTGATCGTCGGCATCAAGGCGCGGTTGTCGGCCAATGTGGCCGGAAAGAACGATGTCGAGGCCCTGCGCCGCGCCGAGGAAGCGGCCGGCAACCTTCAGGTGATGATCCACATCGGCCAGTCGGTGTCGCCGTTGTCCCAGGTCATGGCGCTGCTGAAGAAGGGCGATATCGTCACCCATCTGTTCGCGCCGCCGCCGGAAGCCGTCATCGACGAGGCCGGCAAGATCCTGCCGTCGGTGCTGGAAGCCAGGCAGCGCGGCGTGTGGTTCGACATGGGCCACGGCCGCGGCGGGCATTTCCGCTGGGACATGGCCGAGAAAATCCTCGCCGCCGGGTTCCTGCCCGACACGCTCTCCACCGACTGGACGCCCGAGGGGCGCGTCAGCCAGTTCGTGGACTTCCCCACCGTCATGTCCAAGCTGATGTACCTGGGGCTGAGTTTGGAACAGGTGGTGGCCATGGCCACCAGCAACCCCGCCAAGGTGTTCGAGGTCTTCCGTGGCAAAGGCACCCTGGCGACCGGCGCGGTGGCCGACGTCGCTTTGCTGGAGATGCGCAGCGGCGAGTTCGAGTTCCTGGACAACTACCAGGGCAAGCGAATCGGCAAACAGAAGCTGTTCCCCGCCGGGACCGTCCTGGCCGGGAAATGGATACCCCGGCCCGCATAAGTTTATTTTCCAGCCAGGACACAATTCCGCCTTACGCCCGTTGTAAGTCAAGCTTTCGTGGGGTAATCAAGTCAAACTTGATGCCGGAAAGCCTTGCTTACAGGAGAGGCCGATGCGGAACGATGCTTTGGAACGGGCGATCGCCCAGGTGGGTGGTGTCGCGGCGCTGGCGCGGGCAATTAACGTTACGCCCCAAGCGGTTAGTCAATGGGACCGGGTTCCGGCCGAGCGCGCCATAGCGGTCGAAAAGGCCACCGACGGCAAAATCAGCCGCCACGATCTGCGTCCTGACCTTTATCCAGCACCGGGCGCGGCTGTTTCCGAGTCCACCCCCGCCAAGGCGATCCCGGACCGCTGGGTTTACGGCTTCGGCGCCGGCAAGGCCGAGGGCAACGCCGGGATGAAAAATCTGCTGGGCGGCAAGGGCGCCAATCTCGCGGAGATGAGCGCGATCGGGATTCCGGTGCCTCCGGGCTTCACCATCTCCACCGAGGTCTGCACCTATTTCTACGCCAACGGCAAACGCTACCCGGCTTCGCTCAAGGCCGAGGTGGAAGCCGCATTGGCAAAAGTCGAGACGCTGATCGGCGCGGGCTTCGGCGACGTCAAACAGCCGTTGCTGGTTTCCGTGCGTTCGGGGGCGCGCGCCTCGATGCCGGGGATGATGGACACCATCCTCAATCTCGGCCTCAACGACCAGACCGTGGAAGGCCTCGCCGCGCAGTCGGGCGACGCGCGCTTCGCCTACGACAGCTACCGCCGGTTCATCCAGATGTACGCGGGCGTGGTGCTGGACATGGACCACTACGATTTCGAGCACCTGCTGGAGATCGCCAAGGAGGATCGCGGCGTCACGCTCGATACCGCGCTCACCGCCGCTGACCTCAAGAGCCTGGTGCAGGCCTATAAGGCGAAGGTGGAAGAAGTCACCGGAGCGCCGTTCCCGCAGGACGTGCGCGAGCAATTGTGGGGCGCCATCGGCGCCGTGTTCGGCAGCTGGATGAACGCCCGCGCCATCACCTACCGCAAACTGCAAAGCATCCCGGACGATTGGGGCACCGCGGTCAACGTGCAGGCCATGGTGTTCGGCAACATGGGCGACGACTGCGCCACGGGCGTGTGCTTCTCGCGCGATCCCTCGACCGGCGCGAATGTGTTCTTCGGCGAGTACCTGGTGAACGCGCAGGGCGAGGATGTGGTGGCCGGCATCCGCACGCCGCAGCAGATCACACTGGCCGGCAAGGCCGCGCAGCAGTCCACCTTGCCCGCCATGGAAGAAACCATGCCCATCATGTACCGCGAGCTGGTGGCCCTGCGCGACAAACTGGAACACCACTACGCCGACATGCAGGACATGGAGTTCACCATCCAGAAGGGCAAGCTCTGGATGCTCCAGACCCGCGGCGGCAAACGTACCGCCGCGGCAGGCTTCAAAATCGCGGTCGATATGGCGCGCGAGGGCATCATCACCCAGGACGAGGCCGTGCGGCGCATCAACCCGGCGCAGCTCGACCAGCTGTTGCACCCGACCCTCGATCCCAAGGCGCCGCGCAAGCTGCTGGCGCGCGGGCTGCCGGCGTCGCCGGGCGCGGCCTCGGGCCGCATCGTGTTCACCGCCGAGGACGCGGAAGACTGGGTCAAGCGCGGCGAGAAAGTCATCCTGGTCCGGCGCGAAACCAGCCCCGAGGACATCGGAGGCATGCATGTCAGCCAGGGCATCCTGACCACCCGCGGCGGCATGACCAGTCACGCCGCGGTGGTGGCGCGCGGCATGGGAACGCCGTGCGTGTGCGGCGCGGGCGACATTAACGTCGACGCCAAGGCCAAGACCGCGAAGGTGCGGGACAAAGTGCTGTTCGAGGGCGACGTCATCACCATGGATGGCGCCACGGGCGAGGTGTTCGACGGCCGCGTGCCCACGATCCGGCCGGAACTGACCGGCGATTTCGCCACGCTCATGGGCTGGGTCGACAAGATCCGCCGCCTGAAGGTGCGCGCCAACGCCGAAACCGCGCTCGACGCCGAGACCGCGCGCAAGTTCGGCGCGGAAGGCATCGGTCTGTGCCGCACCGAACATATGTTCTTCGACGCCTCACGCATCCTTTCGGTGCGCCAGATGATCCTGGCGAAAGACGCCGGCGGGCGCAAAGCGGCCCTCGATAAATTGCTGCCCCATCAGCGCGCCGACTTCGCCAAGCTGTTCACGATCATGGACGGTCTGCCGGTGACCATCCGCCTGCTCGATCCGCCCCTGCATGAGTTCCTGCCCAATACCGACGCCGAAATCGCCGAAGTGGCGCAGGCGGCGGGCGTATCGGAGGAGTCGGTGCGCGACAAGCTCGCCAGCCTGCATGAAACCAACCCCATGCTCGGGCACCGCGGCGTGCGGCTCGGCATTTCGCATCCCGAGATCTACGAGATGCAGGCGCGCGCGATTTTCGAGGCCGCCGTGCAGGTGGCCGCCGAGGGCAGGAAGGTGTTCCCCGAGGTGATGATCCCGCTGGTGGGCACCCGCAAGGAACTCGACATGATGAAGCAGGTGGTCGAGGACACCGCGAGCAAGGTGCTGTCGGGCGCCGGCGTGACGCTCAGCTATATGGTCGGCACCATGATCGAGCTGCCGCGCGCCGCCCTGCTGGCCGGCGACATCGCCGAGACCGCGCAGTTCTTCTCCTTCGGCACCAACGACCTGACCCAGACCACCCTGGGCCTGTCGCGGGACGACTGCGCCAACCTGATCGAGATCTACAAGTCGAAGGGTATCTATACCAAGGATCCGTTCGCCTCCCTGGACCAGGAAGGCGTGGGCGAGTTGATCCGCATCGCCACCGAACGCGGCCGGGCCACCCGCAAGGACATCAAGCTCGGCATCTGCGGCGAACACGGCGGCGATCCCGAATCCATCGCGTTCTGCCACGCCACCGGCCTGGACTATGTGTCGTGCTCGCCCTACCGCGTGCCGGTCGCCAGGTTGGCGGCGGCGCAGGCGGTGCTGGCCTCGGCGCCGCAGCCGGAGTAGGACTCTCCAATATCAGTTGGAGAGTGTCATGGCGGTTCCTCAGCGGCGCCTCGGCCGCAGCGGCCTTATTGTCTCCCGCTTGTGCCTGGGGACGATGCAGTTCGGCGTGCGCACCGAAGAGGCCGATGCACGGCGCATCGTCGATCATGCCGCCGCGCAGGGTGTGAACTTCATCGACACCGCGGATACCTATGTCGACGGCGTGTCCGAGCAGATCGTCGGCCGCGCCATCGCCGCTAAACGCGACTACTGGGTGCTGGCCACCAAGCTCGCGGTGCCGATCCCGGGCGCGGGGCCCAACCGCAAGGGGCTGTCGCGCAAGTGGATCATGGAAGAAACCGATGTCAGCCTGAAGCGCCTCGGCACCGATTTCATCGACATCCTCTACCTGCACCGCGAGGACATCGGCACGCCGCTGGAGGAAACCGTGCGGGCGCTCGGCGATCTGCAGCGCGCCGGAAAAATCCGCTACTTCGGCCTGTCCAACTTCAAGGCCTGGCGCGTGGCCAAGGTTTGCGCGATCTGCGATTCCGAGGGCATCGGCCGGCCCGTGGTCAACCAGCCGGTCTATCACGCGCTCAACCGCATGATCGAAGTCGAGCTGCTGCCGGCCTGCGCGGACCTGGGGCTGGGCGTGTTTCCTTACAGTCCCAACGCGCGCGGCATTCTATCGGGCAAATACGCGAACGGTGCGACGCCGGAGGGTAGCCGCGCATCGCTGGGCGCCGGCAACCAGCTTTACAGCCGCATGGTGCAGTCCGAGTTCCGGCCCGAGAATCTCGCGGTCGCCGAGGCCATCGCCGCGCACGCCAGGAAGCGCGGCATCGATCCCACCGCCTTCGCCGTGGCCTGGGTGCTCGCCAATCCGCTGGTCACCGGCACGATTGCCGGCCCCCGCACGCTGGCGCAGTGGGAAAGTTATCTGACGGCGTTCGATGTCACGTGGACCGCGGAGGACGATGCCGCGATCGATGCCTTGGTTCCGGCCGGCACCACCGCGGTGCCGCAGTTCGTCGATCCGGCGTATCCGGTCGAGGGCAGGCCCGCTTAAATTAAAAAGCGGGCTAGTTCTTCGGTTTCATGCTGCGGAGCATTTGCACCCAGGTCTTGATGCCGGTGACGCGCAGTTTGCAGATGTCGTCGTTCTTGACCGCGGGGGCGTCGCATTCGGTGGGGGCTTTGCCGCCTTCGCCGGCGATCGACCAGCCCACCAGCTTCCACTCGCCCGGCTTGGTTTCCGTATAGAACTCGCTGCCGATGTAAGGGACGGTGGGCTGCTGGGGATCGACATAGGTGTCCATCACTTCGACCGTGCCGAGCAGTTGCTTGCGCACGGCGTCCGGGGCTTCGTCGCCCAGGCGTTCCCTGTCGACCTTCAATGAGCCGATGAACGCGAAGCCGTTGAGGGCGAGGGGGCCGGACATCAACACCGACAGCGGCAGCACCCAGGGTTTGTCTTCCCAATCCTTGGCCGGCTCCTTGCCCAGCACATGGCGGCACATGTCGCGCTGTCCGGCGATGCGGCAGAAGAACCAGGTCTTATAGGCGCAGACCGGAGTCTCCACGGCGCTTTTGCAGCTGGCTTCGGGGTCGTAGATGCCGAGCGGCTGGCCCGCGTCCGCGGCGTGGGCTTGCGCGGATACCAGCGCGAGGCTGAACGCGGCGGCGAGGGCGGTGCGGGTGTTCATGGGCATGTAACGACCCTATTCCATGGTCCGGGTCCGCGCCAGGAGGATAAAAAAACAGACGATAAAAGTCAGCCTTCCGGCAGGTGCATCCACGCGGGCACGACCGGCGTGACTTTCGCCCCGTCCGCGTCCAGCACGCCGCCGGGTGCCTTGCGCCAAGCCTCCAGGCGGACGAGCGCGAGGCCATGGGCGCCTTCCACCGATTTCAGCTCCCCGGCATCGTCGCCGCCGGCGGTGAGAGCCGCGCCGGCGTTCGCCGTGCCGGCGATGGTCACCGGCATCAGGCGTTTCTTGATCAGCGCGCGGTAGTGGGTACGGGCGGTGAGCTCCTGGCCGATGTAACAGCCCTTCTTGAAGTCCACGCCTTGCAGCTCGGCGAAACCGTTTTCCAGCAGCAGCGCCTTTTCGATCTCCATGTCGCGGCTGCCGTCCGGCAACCCGAGCGCCATGCGGTGGGCGTCGTAAGCAGCCGGTGTCGCGGCGGTCATGCCCGGCAGTTTGCTCCAGGCGGCGATCTGGTCTGGATCAAGCGCCGCGCGGACACCGGCGCCCGCGACCCTGGGATCGGTGTAGAGCACGCCGCCGCCGGCGACCTTCACCATGCCCGGTTCGCCCGCGGTCTCGAGCGCGCTGGCGGCGTCTTCACCCCAGGCCACGGCGACAGCGCGCGCAGCCGCGGCCACCGTCGCCTTGGCCCTCAAACGGTACCGCGAGAGGCGCGTGATCAGGTCTTCCCGGCGCGCGCGTTCGCATTCCAGCAGCACCGCGTCACCCTGCGGCACGGCAAAGAATTCATGCAGGAATTTCCCCTGAGGCGTGAGGAACGCGGCCCAGACCGCCGCGCCGTTTTCCACCTTGGCCATGTCGTTGGAGACCAGGCTTTGCAGGAAAGCGATGCGGTCCTCGCCGTGGACGGCGATCAGGGCCCGGTGGGGCAGGGAGCAGAAAAAGGCCATGGGCGGTTATGTAGCATCTGGCGCGTGCGCCGCAAGTTTGCACCCGCAGGAATCGGCGGGTTATAACAGGCCATGCGCTATGTAATTGTCGACGATTCCATTCCTTACGATGGCTATACCTCGGGCCGCCGCCCCTTGGGCGGGGCGGAGAAAGCCGTGGCCGGGCTCGCCACCGCCTTGCAACTGCGCGGTCATGACGTGCATGTGATCAACCGCACTACCTACGCTCATATGGCCGACGGCGCCTATTACACGCCGTTCGACGACCCCATGACTCCCAAGGCGGCCGACGTGCTGATCGCCATGCGCAGGCCGGCCCTGCTCGGCCAGGTGCGCGCCGCCACGCGCCGGCTGCTGTGGGTGCCGGGCCCGCCGGACTATCTCACCGCCGCCGCCAACAAGCCGCTGTGGGATTCTTTCCGCCCCGGCATCATGTTCGTCAGCCATGCCCAGGCGCGCGCCTACAAGGGACAGCTCAAGAACACGGTCGTGGCGCCCGGCGTGCGGCCTGAGTTCGCACCCATGCTGCCGGCCTATCTCACCGCCGAGCAAACCGCCGTGGCTTACGCGAGCGATCCGATGGCGACGCCCGCGCCGCCGGCGCCGCCGGCGGTCGTGCCGCCGCATGCCATCGTCACCACGCATCCGCTGCAGGGGCTCACCTGGCTCCTGGACATGTGGCAGATGGAGATCCAACCCAAGATGCCCGAAGCCCGCTTGGCAGTGTACTCGGCCTCGCTGGCCAAGGCCCTGCGCGGCGAGACCGCGTCCGACGACATCGTGCCGGTGCTGGATCAGATTCGGGAGGCGGTGGAGCAGAACGTGGTTGTGGTCGATCCCCTGCACGACGAAGGCATGTCGGGCGTGTATCGCGCCGGGCGCGTGCATCTTTATCCCGGCAACAGCACCGACTACGCCTGCTGGACCCTGGCGGAATCCCAGGCCACGGGCCTTCCGGCCGTGGCGCGGCCCATGGGCGGCGTCGAGGAGCGCGTGGTCAACGGGCAGACCGGTTACCTGGTCCCCGACGCCAGCGCCTTCGTTAACGTGACCCTGGAGATCCTCAAGAACGACGCCGTGCACAAGGCGCTCAGCACGGCGGCGGGCGATATCACGCGCCGCCGCACCTGGAGCGACGCCGCCGCCGAAGTGGACGCTTTCGCGGCCACGCTGACGGCGACGTCGTAAACCCCCTTGGAGATCCTGTTCATCACCCATACCCGTATCGGTGATGCGGTGCTGTCGTCGGGTGTGCTCAGGCACCTGGTGGAAGCGCATTCCGACGCGCGTATCACCGTCGTCTGCGGTCCCTTGGCGGCGACCTTGTTCGCGGCCGTGCCGCGATCCAAGACGATCGTGATGACCAAGGAGCCGTTCGACGGCCACTGGCTGAAATTGTGGAAAGCGGTGCGCGCCACCCGCTGGAACCTGGTGGTGGACCTGCGGCGGTCGCTGCTGTCGTATTTTCTTTCGGCCAAGGAGCGGCGCGTCCTGGGGCCGGCCGACGATTCCATTCACCGCGTGCGCTATCTGTCGTCGGTGTTGAATCTCACCGAACCCGCCGCGCCGTTCCTTTACACGACGCCCGCGCATCACGCGGCGGCGCGCGATCTGATCCCGGATGGCGCACCGGTGCTGGCGGTATCGCCGGTGGCGGCGACCGTCGCCAAGACCTGGCCGGCGGAGCGGTTCGCCGGCGTTATCAATGCCGCGACCGCGCCCAGCGGCGTCTGCGCGGGGTGGCGGGTGATGCTGTTCGGGTCGCCGGCCGACCGGGCGCAGGTGGAACCGCTGGTCGCGCGGTTGTCGCAAAAGCCGCTGCGGCTTTTCGACGAGCCGGATTTGCTCACCGTCCATGCCGCGTTGGCGCGCTGTGGCCGGTTCCTCGGCAATGATTCGGGCCTTGCGCATCTGGCCGCCGCCGCGGGGATTCCGGTGTTGTCGCTGTTCGGGCCCACGGATCCGATCCGTTACGCGCCATGGGGGCCCGCCGCCCGCACCCTGCGGTCACCCGACGGTGTGATCGCACATATGGAGGAAAGCGCGGTCCTGGCGGCCTTGACTTGACCCGGGGTTCGGCCTTGGGGGCTTGACCGCTGGCCTTGGGGCCTAGCCTCCTCTAGATTGACGTGTCGAGGCAGTCCGGGGCGGCATGTGAAAGTCTTTCACCTCTTGTCGGGTGCGCCGTATGGCGGTGTCGAGCGCCAGCTCGAACGCCTCGCGGCGTTGCTGGAGAAGGATGGCACGGGCCAGCGGGTGATGATGCGCACCGAGCCGGCGCGCGCCCAGCGCCTGGCCGCCATCGGCGCGGTTCCCATCGAGATGGAGTTCCCCGGCCGGTTCGCTTTCATGGACCGCCGGCGCATCAACGCCGCGATCCGCAAGTTCGCCCCCGACGTGGTGGTATCCTGGACGCCGGATGTGGCGCCGATGGTGGAGAAAGGCGCATTCACCCATGTCGGCCGCCTGGGTTCCGCGGCGGACTGCACGGCCTTCCTGCAATGCGACCGCCTGTTCACGCCGGCGCAAGCGCGCGCCGACGCAGCCGCCAGCGGCGGTTGGCCCGCCGAACGCATCAAGGTGTTGCCGCATCTGCCGCGCGTCGACGGCGAGCCAGTGACGCCGGTTTCGCGCAAGACCTATTACACGCCGCCGACCGCGAAACTGGTGGTCACCTCCTCACGCCTGACGCTGGATGCCGGGCTCGACGTACTGCTGGACGCCATTGCGCGGCTCTCGGGCCATTACCTGTGGATTCTTGGCGACGGCCCCGACCGCGCCGCGCTCGAGCAGCTCGCGCATGAGAAGGGCGTCAAGCCGCGCGTGCGGTTCATGGGGTGGCAGGATGATGTGATGCCGTTCCTCGCGGCGGCCGATGTATTCGTCTCAACCTCCCGCAAGGAGGACGTGGCCGACGCGGTGGTGGAGGCCTGGTCGATGGGCGCGGCGGTCATCGCGGCGGACAGCCTGGGCCCCGGCCTCCTGGTGCGCCACCAGGAGAACGGCATGCTGGTGCCGGTGGGCGACGCGGTGAGCACCGCCGAGGCCATCAAGTGGATCTGCCAGGACAAGGCGCTGGCCGCGAAGCTGGGCGAGGCGGGCCGCGCGTCCTATGCCGCCAGCTTCACGCACGCCAAGATTGCGCCGGAGTATCTCGCCTTTTTCAACAGCCTCGCGGCGAGCCCCACGCTCGCGGCGTCCTGAACCACCTCGCATGTGCGGTATCGCCGGGATCATGACGCGTGACGGCCGCGAGGCCGTTCCCGCCGCCGCGAACGCCCTCGCCGGAGCGCTCGCCCACCGGGGGCCCGATGGGCGGAGGTTCCACGCCAGGGACGGCGTGCATCTGGTTCATACCCGCTTGGCGATTATCGATCTCGATCACGGCGCGCGGCCGCTGATCGGCGACGAGGGCGTGGCGCTGGTCGCAAACGCCGAGATCTACAACGATCCCGGCCTCAGGCGGTCGCTGGCGGCGGACTTCAAGACCGGGTCCGATTGCGAAAGCGCTTTGCATCTTTATCGCCGCGACGGCGTGAATTTCGCCGATGCAGTGCGCGGCATGTATGCCATCGCCATCCACGACCCGGCCGCCCGGCGCCTGGTGCTGGCGCGCGATCCGTTCGGCATCAAGCCGTTGTATTACGCCGAAACCCCGGCGGGCTTCTACTTCGCGTCCGAAGCGCAGGCGTTGATCGCGGCGGGCCTGGTCGCCCCGGTCTTGAACGCGGCGGCGCGGAACGAGGTGCTGGCGACGCAGTTCTCCGCCGGACGCGAAACGCCGTTCGCGGGGATTTCGCGCGTGCTGCCGGGCGAAACCATCGTCGTCGAGAACGGCACGATCGCCGCGCGTCGGCGCCGTCCGG
>JAIBCD010000200.1 GCA_019694335.1 Rhodospirillaceae bacterium
ACTGGGTGAAGGCGAAGCTGCCGCCGGCGACCACCAGGAACGGCAGGATTTTGACCATCGCGCGCCAGCCGGCGTACATCGTGATCACGTAGAACGGCAGCAGGAAACCGAAGAACGGCAGTTGGCGGCCGACCATGGCGGCGAGCGCGGTGTCGGAGATGCCGGTGACCTGACCCAACACGGTGATGGGCGTGCCCATGGCGCCGAAGGCCACCGGCGCGGTGTTGAAGATCAGGGTGAAGGTGAGCGCGTCGAACGCGCTGAAGCCCAGGCCGACCAGGATCGAGCTGGTGATCGCCACGGGCGTGCCGAAGCCGGCGACGCCTTCGAGCAGGGCGCTGAACGAGAAGCCCACCACCACCAGCACGATGCGGCGGTCGTTGGGCAGGTTGCGCACCATCCAGCCCTTGAACAGGTCGAAGTTTCCGCAGCGAACGGCGATGTTGTAGAGCAGCAGCGCGGTGAACACGATCCACATCACCGGCCACAGCGCGAACGTCGCGCCGGCTGCGATCGAGTCCAGGGCGAGGCCGACGGGGAACTGCCACAGGGCAACGGCGACCACCAGCGCCACCACCAGGCCCGCGATGGATGACTGCCAGGATGGCCTGCGGAAGATGCCAAGCATCACGAACACGGTCGCGATCGGCAGCACGGCGCACAAGAACGACAGCACTAAACTGTCGGCGACAGGCGTCAGCAACTGATGGAACATCTTTCCCCCCAAAAGAAAAGCGCCCATCCCCCCGGACGGACGCGCGCCGCGGCTCTCACGGCGTCGTACCCTCTCTAGGCTATGCGAACTTGGCGCGAATCCCGAAAGGAAATCGCGTGATTCAAAGGTAAAGGCCGGGAAGCGCGCCGGCGAGGCCGGTCGTCGCTGGTTTTGCCGGCCCCCTTACCGCTCCCGGGCCCGGGCCTTCTGCGGTGCAACCAGGTCGTTGCGTTCCAGGCGGCGGATCGACACCTGCAGGCGCTTTTCCGCGTCGTAGATCTCGTGCAGGGTCTTGAGGGTGTTGTCGACGTGCAGCTGGGCGGCTTTGCGGGCGGCCTCGGGATCGCGCCGCATGATCGCTTCGAACACCGCCGCATGTTCGTCCAGCAACCGGTTGTGGCCGCGGAAGGCGAACAGGCTCTTGCGGTTCAGGACCACGTTCGAACGCAGCATGGTCTCCAGGCTGCGCATGATGTGCATGATGACTAGATTGTGGCTGGCCTCGTAGATCGCGATGTGGAATTCCGCGTCGGCCTGGGCATGGGCCTCGGCGTCGTCCTTTTCATGCGCGACGCGCATGCGCTCGTAGTGCTGGCGGATCAGGGCCTGGTCCGGTTCGGACGCGCGCAGGGCAGCGAAGGCGGCGGCTTCACCCTCGATGATCTGGCGGAATTCGAGGTAGTGGAACGTGCCTTCCTGGTTGTCGATCAGGAGCGCCAGGGGGTCGCGGATACTTTTCCCAACCAGTTCGCTGACATGGGCGGCGCCTTGGGCGTCCGTGCTCACCAGTCCCAGCGTGGCCAGCTTGGCGAGCGCGTCCCGCAGGGTGGGGCGCGAAACCTGAAGCTTGGCCGCCAGATCCCGTTCAGGGAGCAGCCGTTCGCCCGGGAGCAGGCCGCCTTCGATGATAAGTTGTTGAATATGCTCTACGATCGCGTCCGCGAGGCGATCCGGTCTAATCGGTTTCATGTAGCAAGTTCCAGACGTTCGGAATCCTTCCTCAGGCCTGTACGTGAGTTTGTACAGCGCGGCATTGTACAGATGCATAACTCATTAACATATAAATGATTTTGCGGGCACCCTATTCCCGCCGGACGCGGCCGCGCGGGCGTAAAAATGAGGTGATCCGTCCGCTTCCGTCGCCCCGTCCCCGGATGACTTCGCGCCATTTTGCAAGGGGAAGGTGATCCTCTCCCCGGCGGCGGCGCATTTCCGCGCATCCGGCGCCCATGCAGGCGAGTTTTGGCATAATAATTTGACCAAATATCTGGCGGGTAAGGTGGGTGGCCATTATAGTCCTAAGGCCCGCATGTGATCCGCGTGCGGGCTGGCGGTGCGCCATCGCCGCAGACGGGGTGGACATGGACGCAATTGTCGAAAAAGCCACGCGAATCATTCAGCTTCACCCTGACGACGATGTGGTGATCGCCTGCGCGGCCATCAAGGCCGGCACGGTGCTGGACGAGCTGGGCCGTCTGACGGTGAAGGACGATATTCCCGCGGCGCATAAGCTGGCCGTCCGGCCGGTCAAAGAACACGACCCGGTGCACCGCTATGGCCAGATCATCGGCTTCGCGACCAAGCCGATCGCGCCCGGCGACCATGTCCATGTGCAGAACGTCTCGATGGGCGCGTTCGAGCGCGACTATGCCTTCGGCCAGGGCGTCAAGTCGGTGGCGAAGCCCGAGGCCGCCCGCACCTTCATGGGGTTCCGCCGCGCCGACGGCCGCGTGGCGACGCGCAACTTCATCGGCATCGTCAGCACCGTCAACTGCTCGGCGACCGTGAGCAAAATGGTCGCGCACCATTTCTCGGTGCCGGGCGCGATGAAGGACTATCCCAACGTCGATGGCATCGTGCCGCTGACGCACAGCTTCGGCTGTTGCGTCGACCATAACGGCGAGGGCATCCAGCAGCTGCGCCGCACCCTCAACGGCTATATCAAGCATCCCAATTTCGGCGGCGTGCTGGTGATCGGATTGGGGTGCGAGTCCAACCAGATGGGCGCGATGTTCGTGGCTGGCGGCGTGAGCGCCGGCGCGACGACCGTGCCGTTCGTGATGCAGGAGCAGGGCGGCACGCAGAAGACCGTGGACGCCGCCATTGCGGCCATCGAGAAGATGCTGCCGCAGGTGAACAAGGCGACCCGCGAGCCGCTGCCGGTCTCGCACCTCACCGTCGCCTTGCAGTGCGGCGGTTCGGACGGCTATTCCGGCATCACCGCCAACCCGGCGCTGGGCGCCGCGGTCGATCTGCTGGTCGCTCATGGCGGCACCGCCATCCTCACCGAGACGCCGGAAATCTACGGCGCCGAGCATCTGCTCACCCGCCGCGCGATCTCGCGCGACGTCGGCGAAAGACTGGTCGATACCATCCACTGGTGGGAGAGCTACGCCGAGCGCGAGAAGGGCAGCATCGACAATAACCCGACCCCGGGCAACAAGGCCGGCGGGTTGACCACGATCCTGGAGAAATCCCTGGGCGCGGTGGCGAAGAGCGGTTCGACGCCGTTGATGGGCGTCTACCGTTACGCCGAACCGGTGGACACCCGCGGCCTCGTGTTCATGGATGCGCCGGGTTACGACCCGATGGGCGCCACGGGCCAGATCGCGAGCGGCGCCAACCTGGTGGCGTTCACCACCGGCCGCGGCTCCTGCTTCGGCTGCAAGCCGGCGCCTTCGATCAAGATCGCGACCAACACCAGGATGTATCAGCGCATGCGCGACGACATGGACCTGAACTGCGGGGACATCATGGATGGGGCCGCGACCGTGCAGGAGAAGGGCGAGGAGATCTTCGAGACCTTC
>JAIBCD010000201.1 GCA_019694335.1 Rhodospirillaceae bacterium
TATCTGCCGGCGGAACTCCTTGCGCATGAAAATGTACCTGCCGACCCGATGGCCGCGCTGGAGAGCCCCGGACTCGCCAGGGTGATGGAGACTCTCGGCGGCATGGCGCAGGGCTGCTACGCCGACACCGAAGCCGCGCTGACGGAATGTTCAAAGGGCGCGATGCGCCCGGCCGTGATCATGATGATGGTCTACCGCAAGCATCTCGACCGCCTGGCCGCCAATCATTGGCGCCCCTTGCCGCCGCGCACCGGCCTCGCGCGCGCGCGCGCCAATATCGAGAAGCTGTGGATCGCCATCCACTACGGGCTGTTCTGATGGCGCCCGGCTTGTCTTCAAGAGTCCATATCATCGGCGCCGGCCTCGCCGGCCTCGCCGCGGCCGTGCGCCTGACCGCTGCTGGCGCCGCCGTGACGGTGTATGAATCCGCACCGCGCGCTGGCGGGCGTTGCCGGTCATACCATGACCCGTTGCTCGATTGTGTGATCGACAACGGCAACCACCTGATGCTCAGCGGCAACCACGCCATCATGGCCTATGTGAAGGCCATCGGCGCGGAAGACCGTCTGGCCGGACCGCGCGACGCCATCTTCCCGTTCGTCGATGTCGCTACCGCCGCGCGCTGGAGCCTCAAACCCAGCGACGGTGTCATCCCGTGGTGGCTATTCAACCCGGCGCGGCGCGTGCCCAATACCTCGGTCTGGCAATACCTGAGCGTCGCGCGCGTGATGCGCGCCGGCAGTGGCGAGACCATGACCGCCTGCGTCGGCGCGAGCGGCAATCTCTACCGGAATTTCTGGGAACCGCTGACGGTGGCGGTGCTCAATACCGCCCCGGGCGAGGCCGCCGCCGGCCTGATGAGCCCGGTCCTGCGCGAAACGTTTCTGAAGGGCGCCTCCGCTTGCCGCCCGCTGGTGGCCCGCGACAGCCTGGCCGCGACCCTGGTGGATCCGGCGGTGGATAGCCTCACGCGCGCGGGCGCGCGATTCAAATTCGGCACGCGTATTCGCGGAATCGCGCTGTCCGCCAGCCGCGCGACGGCCTTGGACGCCGACGACACAGCCATCCCGCTTGGTGAAAGCGACACCGTGATCCTGGCGGCGCCCGCCTGGATCGCCGAAACCCTCCTGCCCGGCCTGACCGCGCCTCCCCCCGGGGAACCAATCGTCAACGTGCATTACCGCCTGCCCCGCCCCATCGCCGCGCCGGGCGAGGTGCGGATCGTCGGCGTCGTCGGCGGCGCGGCCCAATGGGTGTTCGCGCGCGGCGACATTGCCTCGGTCACCATTTCTGCGGCCAGTGACTTCGCCGACACACCGGCCGAGGAGATTGTTACCCGCTGCTGGCCCGATGTTGCGCTGGCACTGGAATTAGGCGATACGACCCTCCCGCCGGCGCGGGTGGTGAAGGAAAAGCGCGCCACCTTCGCCCAGACCCCGGCGGCGGCGAAACTCCGGCCCGGGTGCCGCACCACCTTCGCGAACCTGTTATTGGCGGGCGATTGGACCGACACCGGTCTGCCCGCCACCATCGAAGGCGCGGTGCGCTCCGGCTTCACCGCCGCCGCTGAAACCTTAAGACTGCACGCCGCCAAGGCGGCCTGAGATGACAATGGGCCTCTCCACCAACCTTCAATCCCAGGGCCTGCCCGGCCTCGACGCGGTGATCGCCGAAACCGTGGGCGCGTTCAAACGCCGCCAGCGGCCCGACGGCCACTGGGTGTTCGACCTGGAAGCCGACGCCACCATTCCGTCGGAATACATCATGCTGAACCACTACCTCGACGAGCGCGAGGACGCGGTGGAAGCCAAGCTCGCGGTTTATATCCGCAGCATCCAGGGCGAACACGGCGGCTGGCCGCTGTTCCACAAGGGCGACTTCGACATGAGCGCCTCGGTGAAGGCTTACCTCGCGCTTAAGTTGGTGGGCGATTCCATCGACGCGCCGCATATGAAGAAGGCGCGCGAAGCGATCCTCGCGCGCGGCGGCGCGGCCAAGGCCAACGTGTTCACCCGCTATGCGCTGGCGCTGTTCGGCGAAGTGCCGTGGCGCGCGGTGCCGGTGATGCCGGTCGAACTCATGCTGGCGCCCAAATGGTTCCCGATTACGGTCTACCGCTTCTCCTATTGGTCGCGCACCGTGATCGCGCCGCTGTTGATCCTGGCCGCGCTCAAGCCGCGCGCCAAGAACCCCAAAGGCGTTCGTATCCAGGAATTGTTCTGCACGCCGCCCGACCAGGTCGAGGTTTACCTCACCAATCCTACCGGCGGGCGCGGCGGGAATTTCTTCCTGGCGCTCGACAAGGTGCTGCGGGTGATCGAACCCCATGCACCCAAGGGCTTGCGCAAGAAGGCCCTGGACAAGGCGCTCGCTTTTTTCACCGAACGCCTGAACGGCGAAGACGGCCTCGGCGCGATCTTCCCGGCCATGGCCAATTCGGTGATGGCGATGGAGGCCCTGGGCTTCGCCAAGGATCATCCCGACCTCGTGACGGCCAAGAAATCGATCAAGAACCTGCTCACCGCAGGCGAAGGCAAGATGTTCTGCCAGCCCTGCGTTTCGCCGATCTGGGACACGGGCCTCGCCGCGCTCGCGCTGCTCGAAACCGGCGCCGCCGATAACGACACCGGCGTGGCGGCGAGCTGCGACTGGCTGAAGGACAAACAGATCCTGGATTTCAAGGGCGACTGGGCCGAGAAGCGCCCGGATTTGCGCCCCGGCGGCTGGGCATTCCAATACAACAACGCCCATTACCCCGATGTGGATGACACGGCCGTGGTGGCCATGGCGCTGCACCGCGCCGACCACGCCAAATACGCCGAGGCCATTGCCCGCGCCGCCGAGTGGATCGAAGGCATGCAGAGCACCAACGGCGGCTGGGGCGCTTTCGACGTCGACAACAGCGACTTCTACCTCAATCACATTCCGTTCGCCGACCACGGCGCCTTGCTCGACCCGCCCACCGCCGATGTGTCGGCGCGCTGCATCAGCTTCCTGGCCCAGATCGGCCGTGAGCGTAGCCATCCGGTGATCGCGCGCGGCATCGAATATCTCAAACGCGAGCAGGAAAAAGACGGCAGCTGGTTCGGCCGCTGGGGCACCAACTATATCTACGGCACCTGGTCGGTGCTGAACGCGCTGAACGCCGCCGGCGAGGACATGCAGGCGCCTTATATCCGCAAGGCGGTGGACTGGCTGCTGGCGCACCAGAACTCCGACGGCGGCTGGGGCGAGGACGGCGCGACCTACTGGACCGAACGCCGCTACGAACGCAAAGCCTCGACCCCGTCGCAAACCGCCTGGGCGGCACTGGGATTGATGGCGGCGGGCGAAGTGGAACACCCCGCCGTGAAGCGCGGCGTCGATTACCTGCTGGCCGCGCCGCGCGAGCCGGACGGCCGCTGGGTGGAACCCTGGTTCACCGCCGTGGGCTTCCCACGCGTGTTCTATCTCCGCTACCACGGCTACGCCGCGATCTTTCCGTTGCAGGCGCTGGCGCGCTACCGCGACCTCAAG
>JAIBCD010000202.1 GCA_019694335.1 Rhodospirillaceae bacterium
AAAAAGGTCGGCGCTTAAAGACATCAAGCGAGCGTTACGAAAAAGGCCGGTGCAAGCACCGGCCTTTTTTTATGCCCTCGGCCATCGTTCTCGCGGTCCGCAGGATCGCGAGAATCCAGGGATATTTGTTTTTCGGCCCTTGAAGCAGAAACGAAAAACCCCTGGCCCTTCGGGTCAAGGATGACAAAGAACATTAGTTCGTCTGACTGATTTCTTTGCGCGCGAGTTCCGCTTCGAGGCTGGCACTCATCTTGGACGTGTTCGCCAGCACGCTGCGGTAGGTCATGACGCCTTCCATGATCCGCTGCACGTAGTCGCGGGTTTCGTTGAAGGGAATCATCTCGACCCAATCGATGGCGTCGACCTGCGGATCCTGCGGGCTGCCGAACTGGCGCACCCAGGCGCGGGCGCGGCTGGGCCCGGCGTTATAGGCCGCCGCCGCGAGGATGTAGGAGCCGTCGAAGCCGCTCACCAGCGACGACAGGTAGCTCGATCCCAGTTTCAGATTGTAAAGCGGGTCGGTCACCAATTTCGCGCGGGCGTAGGCGACCTTCTGCGCTTTCGCGAGGCCGTTGGCGGTGTCGGGCATCAACTGCATCAAGCCGCGCGCGCCGGCGAAGCTCACCGCCGCCGGGTTGAAGTTGCTCTCCTGGCGGGTGATGGACAGGATCAAGGCCTTCTCGGGCGCCGACGGATAGGCATAAGGCGGCACCGGATAGCCGTTCTCGATGAGATCGATTTTATCGCGGGCGGCCCCCCGGGCGATGACGATGCCGAGGTCGGGGCGCGCATGGCGGTTGACCATCTCGGCCACCATCTGCCGGTGCGCGCCGTAGCCCGAGGATTCCGCGAGCGTGATGGAGAACGCACGCTCATAGGCCTTGGCGTCGACCTCCAGGATCGCGCGCAAGGCCTTGGTGAGTTCGTTGGCCTCGAAGGCGGCGCGCTCCTCGGGCGTCGGGATCGGGTCGGCCGGAAGCTGCGGCGCGGGCTGGTCCTTGGACAGGCGCGCGAGCGCCAACTGGCCGTGGTACGTGGTCAGGTAGGTGGCCGCGCGCTGATACCAGCTGTCGGCGATGTCCTTGCGGCCCAGTTGCTCGGCCGCGCGTCCGGTCCAGTAGGCGCCGCGCGCGAGATAGGGCGGCGTCACGCTGATGTCGTAGATCTTCTGGAAATGGGGCAGGGCGGTCTCGCCGTCCTTGAGAAAGCGCAGCGAAATCCAGCCCGCCAGGAATTCGGCGTCGGCGACATTGGTGGAATCCGTGGCACCGTGATTGCGCGCGATGGAATAGGCCTCGGTGATGCGCCCGCGCCCCAGCGCATCGCGCACCAGGTCGGACCGCTGGCGCCACCACAGGTCGGGACGCGGACCGGGCACCGTGCCTTTCGGCACCAGATCGAATACGGCATCGCTCTTGTCGCGGGCGTAACGCCACTTGAGGCGGTTGTAGAGAATGCCGGGATCGTTCTGCAGGTCGGCGGGCAATTCCCTCAGCATGGCTTCCGCGTTCGACGCGCCGTTTATGAAGGCGATGCGGGTGCGGGCGATGCGTGCCTGGTCCGGCGCGACCCGCGTCATCATCCGGCCGGCTGCGGTGGTCTGGTCGTCGTAGAGGATGCGATCGAGGCGGGCCCAGTGGTCCTCGGGCGTGAGCAGGCTGCCGAACGCCTGAAGGAAGGCATCCTCGTCGTTCTTGTCGAAGAACCCTGCCAGCCAAACGTCGCGCGCCACCTTGTGGGCATCGGCGGTGCGCCCCTGCGACACCAGGGCCTTGGCGTAGGCGGCCTTGCCAGAGGTCTGGATGGGCGGGTTTTTGTCGAACCAGGCGATCAGCGCCTGGGGCGAGGTCGAGGAATCGATGGTGTCTTCCGCCAGGCGGCGCAGATCCTGCGGCTGCGGCCAGCCTGGATTGGCGGCGAGGAACGCCGTGCGCTGGTTGAAGTTGGCATGCGGGCCGGGATCGCGCAGGTAGGCCCACTCCACGATCTTGCGCAGCAGCGGGTTCTTGGTCTGATCGGCGAAGGACTGGGCATCGTTCCACTGATGCTTCACCGCGGCGTTCATGGCCTGGCTGAACAGCTGCTTCTCGCGCGGGGTCAGCATGGGCGCTTCGGGCTGCGCCTTGCTGGTCATCAGCGGACGCGCGGCGCCGGGGTCGACCGCGGGCGGACCGGCTTTGCGGGGCGGCGCCTTGGCGGCCGTTTTCGGAGCGGCTTTCGCAGGCGCTTTCTTGGCGGAGGCCTTGGCGGCCGGAGCTTTGGCCGTGGCGGCCTTGGCCGCGGGGGCTTTGGCGGCCGGCGCGGCAGGCTTGGCCGGCGCGTCTTTAATCGCGGGAGCGGCGGCGGCGGGCGCGGGGGCCGCCGCTTTCGGAGCCGGCGCCTCGGCGCCCAGGACGGGCAGGGCATAGGAGAAGGCCAGCGCCAAAGTCGCCGCCACGCCAACCCGAACTTTCAGCACGTCCCAAACCAACCAAAACTCTCCACACCGTGCGACAGCTCCTCGGAGCCCGCCAATCGTCTAATATCCGTCCTGTTCGTAAATTTTTATGCACAGAGGCGTGAGGTGGCAAGTCCTTCGCATCATTACCAAATCGCGGTTGTGGTGGGCGCTTGTCGATACACCCGCCTATGGTAATGTCCGCCGCCATGACCTAATTCTTCGGCTCGGCCCAACGGGCCTGGAGCCTTTTTCGGGAGCGTCTCGCTATGTTTCGCGGTTCGATCACCGCCCTCATCACGCCGTTCAAGAAGGACAAGGTCGACGACCAGGCCTTCCAGGAATTCGTGAACTGGCAGATCGCCGAAGGCACCCACGGCCTGGTGCCCTGCGGCACCACCGGGGAATCCCCGACCCTGTCCCACGACGAGCACCACCGCGTGGTGGAGATGTGCATCGAGGTCGCCAAGGGCCGCGTCCCCGTGATCGCCGGCACCGGCTCGAACTCGACCGCCGAATGCATCGAACTGACCAAGCGCGCCAAGAAGGCCGGCGCGGACGCGGCGCTGATCGTCACGCCCTATTACAACAAGCCGACCCAGGACGGCTTGATCCTGCATTATCTGTCGGTCGCCAACGCCGTCGACCTGCCGATCATCATCTACAATATTCCGGGCCGCAGCGTCATCGACATGAGCATCGAGACCATGGAGAAGCTGGCCAAGCACGAGAACATCGTCGGCGTGAAGGACGCGACCAACGACCTGACGCGCCCCGCGAAACTCCGGCTCTCCCTGGGCGAACAGTTCTGCCAGCTGTCCGGTGAGGACGCGACCGCGGTGCCGTTCCTGGCGCAGGGCGGCGTGGGCTGCATCTCGGTCACCGCCAATGTGGCGCCGCGCCTGTGCTCGCAGCTGCAGGACGCCTGGCACCTGGGCGCCTACGACGACGTGTTCCGCGTGCGCGACATCCTGACGCCGCTGCACGAAGCCATGTTCCTGGAAACCAACCCGGCGCCGGTCAAGTTCGCCGCGAGTTTGCTGGGCAAGTGCGCGCCCGACGTGCGCCCGCCG
>JAIBCD010000067.1 GCA_019694335.1 Rhodospirillaceae bacterium
CCACTGGCATGTCGAACGCGGCCGGTGGCGGCTTGGCTAAAGCGCCGCGTAGTCGACCGGCTTGTGCCGGTCGAGGCGCCGCATGCTGAAATCGGTGGGATACTTGAGCCCGCTCGCGCAATTGAACAGGACGATACGCTCGTCCTTTTTCACACGACCCTCGGCGATGGCATGGCGCGCCGCTTCCAGGCAGGCGGCGCCTTCCGGGCAAAGGTGAATACCGTCCGTCTCGGCAATGCGCTTTCGCGCCGGCTCGATCTCCGCGTCGTCGATGGCGATGGCGAAACCCTTGCTCTCCCACAAGACCTTGAGAATCAGGAAGTCACCGATAGTCGCGGGCACCCGCATGCCGGGCACGCTGGTATGGCCGTTCGACCAGGGCTCCGCGAATGCCGTGCCCCGGTCGAAGGCGCGCACGATCGGCGCGCAGGTGCGCGATTGCACCGCCACCATGCGCGGGCGCTTGGATCCGACCCAGCCGATGGCTTCCAGCTCGGCGAAGGCCTTCCACATGCCGATCAGGCCGGTGCCGCCGCCGGTGGGATAGAAGATCACGTCGGGCAGCTCCCAGCCGCACTGCTCGGCGAGTTCCAGGCCCATGGTCTTCTTGCCCTCGATCCGATAGGGCTCCTTCAGTGTCGCGATGCTGAACCATTGCGCCGGGCCGGCGCCTTGCTCGACGATGGGACCAAGATCGGTGATCAGGCCGTTGACGCCGTAGCCATGGCCGCCATACAGCGGTATCTCGGCCACCGCGATTTCGGGCGCATCCTCGGGATAGAATACAAAGGCCTCAATGCCCGCACGCGCCGCGTAAGCCGCGAGCGCCGCACCGGCGTTGCCCGCCGACGGCATCGCCATGCGGCGTACGCCCAGTTCCTTGGCCATGGATACCGCCACCGCCATGCCGCGCGCCTTGAACGAACCGGTCGGCAGCCGGCCTTCGTCCTTGACCCGGATTTCGCCCGCGCCGATGGCGGCGGCCGCACGCGGCGCCGCGATGACCGGCGTGCAGTACTCTCCCAACGAGACGATATTCGCCGCACGCCGCACCGGCAGGAATTCCCGGTAACGCCACAGGTCGGGCGCGCGCGCCAAGAGCGCGTCTTTGCTCACCGCCGCCCTCAACGCGGCGAGGTCATAGCGGACCAACAGCGGCTTGCCCTGACGCGAAAGATTCCACAACCGGTCGGCTTCGTGACGTTCGCCGGTGAGGCCGCATTCCAAATGGGTGACGAAGGTAGGCCGCTCGGCGGTCGTGTTGTCGATCACGGCTTACCGTTCCGGATTTCGTTCTATGCGGTGGCTTTCGCGGGCGCCCAGCGCACGGCCACGGCGAACAGACCGATGCCGACCACCAGCAGGACCGCGGCATACCATATGCCGGCGTAGAAATTATGCGTGGCGTCGCGCAGGATACCCATGATGAGCGGACTGACCACGGAGGCCAGGATCGCCACGCTCTGGATCGCCGCCATGCCCACTGCGCGATTGCGGTCGCCCAGGACCTGGGTCACCGCCGCCCAGAAGATTGCCATGGCGGCATAGACGCCGCTGGCGCTCAGCGACAAACCGGCGAGTTTCAGGGTTGGCACCGGCATCACCACGACCATGGCCCAGCCGACCGCAGCAACCGCCATCACCGCCATCAAGTGGCCGATGCGCTCCTTGGTGCGGTCGGACCGTTTGCTCGCCCACTGCATGAAGACGACCGCGATCAGCGGCGGGATCGCGGTCAGGAACCCGATCACCAGCGGCCGCGCGCCGCCGACCACTTCATTCACGATCTGCGGCGTCCAGACTCCCAATGTGCTGGCGCTGGCCAGAACGCCGAAGAACGCAAGCGCGAGCAGCACTACCTGCGGCCGCACGATCTCTTTCCAGGCGCTGCCGTGAGAAGCGGGGCCAGCGGCATTCTCCCGGTCGAGACGGGCCTGGAGTGCCAGCTTTTCCTCGTCGCTCAGCCATTTGGCTTCAGCAGGCCTATCCGGCAGCCAGATCAGCACGCAGATGCCGAGGATGATCGCCGGCGCGCCTTCCAGCAGGAACAACCAGCGCCACCCCGCGAGGCCCAGGAAACCGTCCATCTCCAGGAGCGCGCCCGATATCGGCCCGCCGATCACGATCGAGAGCGGTAGCGACGCGAGGAAGATGGAGTTGGCGCGGGCGCGGTGCGCCAGCGGAAACCACAAACTGATGTAGAACAGCACGCCCGGCATGAGCCCGGCTTCGGCGATGCCGACCAGGGCCCGCAAGGCATAAAGACTGTATGGCCCTTCGGCAAACATGGTGGCCATGGACGCAAGCCCCCAGGTGATCATGATACGTGCCAGCCACAGCCGCATGCCCATGCGCAAAAGCAGCATGCTGCTCGGCACCTCGAACGCCGAGTACATCAGGAACAAAGTGGTGCTGGCGATGCCGAAGGCGGTGGCGGACAGCCCCAGATCCTTGTTCATGGCCAGGGCGGCGAAGCCGACATTGATGCGATCGAGGTAGGCGACCACGTAGATCACCGCGCAGGCGATCGCGATGCGCGCGAACACCTTGCGCACGGCCGACGCCTCGGCAGGACTGTCCAGCGGCTCAGTCGTCATGGGTCGCGGCCCCCTCCCAAAGCGGAAATGTGATGTCTCCCCGGGGGCGATACTGGCACAGCTGGGGCGTCCCCCACCAGCCGCCGCGGGGCTATGAACCCGGGCGGTCCGCCGCGTAGATTGTTGCTTTGCCCGCAGCGTCGGCGTCGCGAACGATCACTTGCCCGTCATACAACTTGCCCAGGTCAAATTCGTCATCGTTCAGGAGCGCCAGCGCGCGGTCCTTCTCCCAGATCAGCACATAGCCCTTATCGGTGGCCGCCGCCCATTTCTTGATGCGCGCGAGATAGGGCGCGCGCCGCCACATGCCGGGGTGACCGGGGTCGGTGTAGATCAGGATCACATCCGCATCGGCCATGTAACCCAGCACGAGATGCGAGGTCAGAGGCTTCCACTCATCCCCGAGCGCGGGGCTCAGCAAATAGCTGCAATAGAAATCGGCACAAACCGCCGGACGGCGGTCATAGATTCGGCACCCCCGCCCGGTGTCACAGTGGCGGCAATCGTGCCCTTGCGGTTTAGCCAGCTCCGGTACGCCAATCACCTTGCAGCATAACGTGCAAGCGTCGCAGGACCGGCCCGGGACGACGTCAACGACCGCGGTCACATCGCACACTGCGCGGTCATATCCACCATGACGCCGCTGCTCAGGTTGTTGACCATGTGCTGCAGGAATCCCGTGAACGGTGCCTCGGCCTTGATGACATAGTGCGGCGTCGATGCGCCGGGCGTGAGCTTGGCGGCCTGCTCGACTTCGCTCAAATCGATCAGGCGCTGGCCGCCGCCGGCGATTGCCCCCGGCGTGAAGATCCCGAGTTTCCGCCCATCCCGAGCGTCGTAGATTCCGAGCGTCACCGTCTGCGGCGCCGATCCCGTGCTGATAATGTTGACCACGCTCTGATATCCTTGCGCCGCCAGCGGCGACGAGTGCACACCGAACAGGATGAAGGGGTCCGCGCCCGTGCCCTCCATACAGGTACTCAGGTTGGTGAGCGTGCCATCGGCGCTACGCCATAGGACGTGCTGGAAATAGCCGTCGATGCCGGTATCGATCTTGAACTCATAGTAGGGGCGCGGCGAAATATTCAGTGCCTGTTCCAGTGTACCGATTTCGGTCTGCAGTTCGGCTCCGGGAGCGACCGTCGGGCTGGTCCATTGTCCAAGGTTCGAGCCGGTCGCCATATCATACAACGTCACGTTCACCGGGCCGGCGCTCGCGCCCGCGTTATAGAACCGCAGGAACGAGCGCGAGGCGCCCTGGGTGCTGCCATAGAGCGCGCCGCCGCGCGTCGATAGCCCCGGCGGCGCGATCCCCGCGCCGCCGAGGTGGCCGACCGCGGCGATCTCGGCGATCACACCGACCTTGGTGTTATCGACCAGGTGCTGGAAAAACGCGTAGTTCGGCGCCGAACTTACCGTCATCAGGTAGTGGTTGATCGTGGGCACGGGCACCTTGACCACCTGCTCGATCTCGCTGACCGGGATCAACGCGCCGCTGTTGGCTGGCATCGTGTTCTGGCGGGTGTAATAGCCCGGACCGGCCGCCTTCCCGGTAGCCGCGTCGAACGGTGTCATGAAGACGTTCAAGAAATCCCATTGCGTCGGGTTGTGGGCGGCGATGGTGCTGGGGAAGCCGGCGAGCCGCGTGGAATGGACGTTGCCCAGGAGGGGGGTGGGGCGGCCGAAGCCGGAATCGCACATCGTGAGGTTCGTGGCCGTGCCGTCGGCAGGACGATAGAGAATGTGCTGAAGCCCACCTTGGAGGGTGGTGGCGTTCTCGATCCTCACGCCATACAACGCTGGGCGCTGGTAGCCGGGGGGCGCCGTGGCCTCGATCTCAGCGATCGAAACCTGCGGCGCCGACAAGGGCGCGACCGCCGGACTGGTCCAGGTGAGCTTGCTCCGCCCGGTGTCCGCGTCGGTGAGCGTGAGTGTAACCGTACCGCCGGTATATCCGGCGACAAACCGCAGGTATGACTGCGCACCGTTCGCGGATGGCGGATACACCCAGCCAAGTTGCGGGCGCCCGAAGAAGCCTTGGCCGGCCGGCGCCACCGTGATCGGATAATTATTAGAAGTGGCGGAAAATGTATTGGCGTCACCTTCCTGGGCAAACCGAATGAGGCAGGTGCCCGGGCGCCGGTAGGTAACGGTCATTCCCTGCACAGCGCAGACCTTGGGCGCACTGGAGATGAGGCTGACCGGAAGGCCCGAACTGGCCGTGGCAGCCAGGTTTACGGTATCGCCCGCGTGCTGCAGCGTCTGGACCCCTGACGTGACGGTAATGGTCTGGGTTGCCGCGCCGCCGGTCATGCTCACGAAATGGCCGCCGACCTTGGGATCCGAGGTGAAGGCGCCGCAGCGCTTCAGATCCGCGTCGGTGGTTTCGCGCGGGATGATCATCGACTCGCGCGTGGCGATGCCCCGCGCCTGATAAGGTGCGAAGGCCGCATCGGTCAGCGTCTCGAAATAGGAAATCAGGTGGTACCCGGTCGGCGTGTGCACCGCGACCGCGATATCGCTGAAGGTCTGCTGGCTATAGTGGTGACCGAGTATCTGGCCTTCCTCGACCCGGTCGCCGACCACCGCCGGTTTGAGCGTGGCGATATGGAAGATGCTGAAGGTAAAGGCTGGCTGCACGTCCGAGGTGATGTGGATCTGGGTCCCCAGTTCCTCCTCGAACACGCGGCTGATCACCCCCGATACCGGCGCCCGGATGATGGTGTTGGTGTCCGGCGGATTGTAGTAGTGCTTCATCGAGACGCAGGACTCGATCGCCTTGAACGGGATCTTGATGGCGTCGTTGACGCCGAACTGCACGAAGTCCGAATAGTCGTGACCCGCATAAGACCGGAACTTGGATATTTGCGTGACCTTGTTCAGGTCGATGTAGTCGGTCTTGACGAATTTAGGTGCGCCTAGAACCAGATAGTCGTAGGTCTGAGTGTCGTATTGCGTAAGTTCGGCGGAAGCGCTTTGCGCCAATGCGCACAACACGGCTCCGACCCGCAAAATATGACGCATGCCCGGCTTCAACATGAACACCCCAGGCGGCATCTTGGCACGCCGGGCAGGCTCCGCGGTAGGCGGCTTACCTTTCGGGACGCCGCCATGCCGCGGGATTGGCCGGCGGCTGGAACACCGGCATCGACGCGGCCGGCGCGCTTGCGACGCGGGAGGAGATCTTCGCTGCTTGCTGGGATGGCGCCGGCCCCAGGAATGAGAACATTTTCACGCCGAGGCCCGCGAGGATCAGCGCCGCATAGATCACCGCGAAGGCGATCCACTTCAGGTCCTCCGGCGTCGGCCGCGCCGGGGCGTCGAGAGCATGGACGGCGACCGGGAACGACACGTCCTTCGCGGTCACTTTTACCTTCGGTCCGCTCGCGCCGGGGCTCATGTCCTCGGTGGTCAGCACGAACAGGTCGGATTTTTCACCGGGCGCAAGCGTGCCGAACCGCAACGCGCGCGTGCCCAGGCTGCGGAATTTCGGCGCCGCCGGCGATCCGTCCATGAACATCTGCCCGCCGGTCACCTCGACCCTGATCTCCTCCACCGGCGTCTTGCTCACGTTCGCGACGCGCACCAGGACCAGGCCCTTGGCGTCGTTGGCGACACCAAACCGCTGCAGGGAATCGACATACCGGCGCGCCATGAAGCTGTTCATGGTGCCGGTGAGCTCGGACACGAAATCCCGCGTCCAGGCGTCCCGGTCGGCGCCTTTCGCGAAGGGCGGCGCCTGGCGGTCCATGATCGCGGTGACGGCATCCTTGAACACGTCCTGGGTAAAGAAGTCGGACGTCGCGGATCCACGGCTGATGGCGGTGTCTTTCAGCACCGACACGAATGGATGGGCATAGACCTCCACCGTCAGGGCGGCGGAACGCCGGGCGGATTGCTCCTCAAAGAGGGGGCGGATCGCCCAGGCCGCGAAGGCCGCTCCCGCGAGCAGGATCGTGAAATAAATCCATTTCACGATGCGAAGCGTGGTGTTGGCTTGCAAAGCTACCTCCCCGGCGCGCACTGCCGCAGCGCCATCACGGCGTAGGCGGTGCCAATGGTCGAAACATAGTTGTGATAGTCGTCGGACCACAGGGATTTTGTGAACCAGCGCCCGGATTCCCGCTGGTGGGTTCTGAGCCAGATCATCCCCTTCTGCACCGCCGGATTCCCGGGCGGCGTGCCGGTCTTGCACAGCGTATAGAGCACGAAGCCCGTGCCGTAGCCGTCGGACGGCCCGGCCTTGTCATTGGAGCCGCCGTCGATGCGCGGCCAGTCACCCAGGCTCGCCACCGCCCAGCCGCCATCGGCGCGCTGCAGGGCCAGGGTGCGCTTGATGAGATCGGCTCTTGCCGCGGGACTCATGAGTTCTGGCGCACCCGTGGCCGCGCGCATCAATACGAGTTCGCCGTGCTGGTCCCGGGGCGGCGTGGTGGCGAGATAGTGATTCAATTTCCTGATGCCGTTCGCCGCGGCCTCTGTCCTGAGGTGATCTGCCGGCAGGTAGTTCGCGGCGATCGAGACCAAGGTCATCACGTAGTACTTGTCGTCCTCCAGGAATGGCAGCGCCTTGCGCGGATAGTTGAACGAGCCGTCGGGGTTCTGCATCGCCCAGATCTGGTCGAATCGCGCCAGCGTGCGCGGATCCTGGGGCATGCCGGCCTCACCGTCCGATATCGCGAAGATGCTGGCGATCACCAGCCGGTTCCACAGGATGTTATTGTTGGCGCGCTGCTGATCGGGCGGCACTTCGCCCGGTTTATAGCTGGCGAGGAAATCAAACAGTGAATCACGGATTTCCTTTTCGGCGGCCTTGTCGCGTTCCACCAGGAAGGGCTCGGCCATGACATGGGCGAGATTGGTGTGGCAGGTGCCGCATTTATTCTGCCGAGTCCATTTGAGCGACCAGGTCTCCAGGAAGTGCGAGGCCCTGGCGATGGAGGCCACGGGCACCATGGGTTCGCGGGCTTCGGCTTTGTAGCCTTCGAGGTGGGAGGGCGACAACGCGGCCGCGAATGCGGCCGCCGAGACAAGCGCGACCCCAAACGCCAGTACCGGAACGCGTTTCATGCGGCTTCAGTCCTGAGTCCTATAAAACACCAGATTGTAGACACGGGGCCGAATGAAGCGTAGCCCCTCGACCTGGCCGCCGGGACCGCGCACGACCGTGGTCAGGCCGTCATCCTCCAGATAGATGTCGCGGGCCAGAGGGATGAGCGTGCTGGGCGCACTCGGCCGGTTGGCGGGCGTGAGCACGAGGCGTCCGCCGTTCAAGGTCGCGATCAGCGTGGCGTCGGCTTCGGTGCTGGCATAGCGCCCGGTGAGCGCTCCGAGTTCGGCGGCCGCCGGGGCGTATGGCTCAACCTTGCGATAGACCGAAACCTCGCCGTCCGCCGTGCGGCGTTCCGCCCCGCCGGTTGTGAAGGTTATCTCCGCGCCGCCGTCGCCATAACGGCGCGCGGCCAGGCGCACAAGGTCGGTCTCGCGTTTACTGTCGGGCGCCGCGGGCGCGATTTTCAAGACACCCTCACGCGCGAGGATGCGGATGCTGGCGCCCATACGCTCATCGATGTACGTTCCAGGCAGTTGCACCTGTTCGTCGGCGGCCACGGCGCTGGGTTTTACGGCCGCGGCGGCCTTGAAGGTCAATACTTGTACCGCCGCGTCGCGGGCCAGGCGCGTGGCGTTGGCCGATGCGACATTGCACAACACCGCGACACTTACCTTCTGCGAGGGGAATCGCCCGATCCATGCGCGGTAGCCGGCGGTGGACCCGCTATGGACGATCTCGGGCACGCCGTTGAACGTCCCGCGCACCAGGCCGCGCGCATAGGCGATCTTGCGCCCGTCGGTCAGCACGGCTTGCTCCTCCAGATGATCGGTGACGAAGGCGCCCAATTTCCGCGCCGTCAACGCCGCGTTCCATGTCAGCAGGTCGCCGACGGTCGTGAGCAGGCCACCGTTGCCGTAGGCGTCCTCGAATGGCATGTCCTGAGAGAAGCCTTCGGCATTCTTGGCGTCGTAGGCGATGGCGCGGTTCGGCACCACGCGGCGGAAATCGTCGCGCCAAGATGTCCGATTCATGCCGAGCGGGATGAAGATGCGTTCGCGCGAGAACGCCGCCAGGGACTTGCCGCTGACCCGCTCGACGATCACCGCCGCGAGATTGTAGCCGGTGTTGGTATAGGAATAGGCCGACCCCGGCGGGTAGTTGAGCGCCCGCTGGCGCGCTGCGATATGAAGCACGTCGAGGTTGGTATGGATCGCCGAGGTGCGCGGCCAGCCGCCAAGGGCGGAGACCGCGCCCCAATCGCGCAAGCCGCTGGTATGGCTGAGCAGGTGGTTGATGGTGATCGGCGTGCCGTAGTCCGGCATCTCGGGCAGATATTTGCGGATATCGTCGGTGAGCGCGAGCTTGCCTTCCTCGGCCAGCATCAAAACCGAACTGGCGGTGAATTGCTTCGAGACCGAACCCGCCTCGAACACCGTCTCGGGCGTATTGGCGACCTTGTGCTCAAGATCGGCCGAGCCATAAGCGCGCAAGGTAGGCGGCCGGCCATCCTGCGCGAGTCCCACCGCGCAGCCGGGTGTCTCGGCCCCGAAGGCTTTGAACAAGGGGTCGATATCCGCCGCCACGGCCGTGAGCGGCGCGGCTACCGTACATAGAGCGACCCATCTCGCCAGCTGCCGCATCGCCGCCTCCCCAACATCGCATTTTTAAAATTATAGGCTCGGGACGCAAACCATAGCCGGATATATTTCCGTTCTATATCAAATACTTCAGATAACCTCGCCGCGCACATTGGGTTGGCGCGGGAAGACCGCCCGTGATTGAATGCGGGATCGCATTTTGGCCGGCGGGGGCCGGCTCGAGGGGGGCTCATGAAGTTTTCCAAACTCGCGGTTTTATCCATCGCCGCAGCCGCCTGTTGCCTCGCGCCCGTCGCGGCGCAGGAACGCAAACAGAGCCGGGAAGTCGACGGTCCGCTGACGCCGGACATCCCCGCCACCTTCAACAAGACCACGCCCGCAGCCGATTACGAGCGGCGCGAGGTGATGATCCCGATGCGGGACGGCGTGAAGCTGTTCACCGTGATTGTCATGGCCAAAGGCACGACGCACGGGCCGATCCTGCTCACGCGCACGCCTTACAACGCCGGCAAGACCACGTCGCGCAACCCGAGCCAGAAGATCACGGAAATCCTGCCGATCATGGACGCCGAGTTCGTGCGCGACGGCTATATCCGCGTGTACCAGGACGTGCGCGGCCGCAACAAGTCGGAGGGCGACTACGTGATGACGCGGCCGTTGCGCGGGCCGCTCAACGAAAGCCCGGTGGATCACGCCACCGACGCCTACGACACCATCGACTGGCTGGTGAAGAACGTGCCGGAAACCAACGGCAAGGTCGGCGTGACCGGATCGTCCTACCCAGGGTTCACCACCCTGATGTCGACCATCGATCCCCATCCCGCGCTCAAGGCCGTGGTGCCGCAGAGCCCGATGGTCGACGGCTGGATCGGCGACGACTGGTTCCACAACGGCGCCTTCCGCCAGACCAATTTCGACTACATCAACGCCCAGACCGGGGCGAAGTCCGACGGCGACAAGGTCGCCATGGGCCTCGGAATCGATGACTACACCGCCTTTCTCGCCGCCGGGTCGGCCGGCGACTACGCGCGCAAATACGGCCTCGACCAGCTGCCGTTCGTGCGCAAACTGATGGAGCACCCGGGCTACGACGGTTATTGGCAGGAACAGGCGGTCGACAAGCTGCTCGCCAAACGCCCCATCACCGTGCCGATGATGCTGGTGGTCGGCCAATGGGACCAGGAAGACTCCTACGGCGCGCCCGCCGTGTACAGGGCGCTCGAGCCGAAGGATGCCGCCAACGACAAGGTGCACCTGGTGATCGGCCCATGGCGCCATTCGGGCGTGAACGCCGACGGCTCCAGCCTCGGGCCGCTCAAGCTGCCCGGCGACACCGCGCTGCAATTCCGCGGTGGCGTGATGAAGGCATTCCTGGACTCCTACCTCAAGGACGGCGCACCGAAAGCGGCGACCCCGCCGGTGCTCACCTTCGAGACCGGCGTCGACCGCTGGCAGGAAAGCAAGCAATGGCCGCTGGGCACGCCGATGGCGCTGTACCTGCAACCGGGCGGCGCGCTCGGCTTCGAGAAGCCGGCCAAGGCCGAGCACGACGACTATGTCTCGGACCCCGCGAAGCCGGTGCCGTTCGTGGCGCGCCCGGTGCATTGGGAGCAAGGCGACGTCTGGCGTCCGTGGTTGACCAACGACCAGCGGTTCGTCGATGGCCGCCCGGACGTGATCACTTATGTCACGCCGCCATTGACCAAGACCGTGCAGATCGCCGGGGCGCCGCTGGTTGACCTGATCGCCGCCACCACCGGCAGCGACAGCGATTGGGTGGTCAAGCTGATCGACGTCTATCCCGAGGAGATGAGCGACCACCCGAACCTCGCCGGCTACCAACTCGGCATCGGCATGGACATCTTCCGCGGCCGCTATTTCAAAGGCCTCGACAAGCCCCAGGCGCTGACTCCTGGAAAGGCCGAGAACTTTAAGTTCGCGCTACCCAACGTCAACCATGCCTTCCTGCCTGGCCACCGCATCATGGTGCAGATCCAGTCGACCTGGTTCCCGCTCTATGACCGCAACCCGCAGACCTTCGTCGCCAACATCTTCAATGCCAAGGCCGCCGATTACCGCAAAGCGACCCAGAGCGTATACCGGGGCGGCAGCCAGGCCAGCGCGATCATCCTGCCGGTGGTGGGCGGATAAACTCCGGCGCAGCAACAGGGAGATGTGGCACGAACCGGCCTGCGTGTTTGGAGGCTTATCCGCACCCCTTAAAACGTGCCGCGTTCGGATTGCGTCTTGTCGCGGATATTCACGCGACGCCGCAGGAGGCGGTGGAGGCGTGAGTTTGCAGCCGGCGGGATTTGGTCTATTCAGGACCAATGGCAAATACCTCCGCTCAAGCAACCACGCATACTTTCAAGGGCGCGCACGGCGACCGCATGGCGTTCCACGAGATGGGGCCGGTGGACGGGCGGCCCGTCATCCTGATCCACGGCCTGTTCTCCAACGCCCAGGTCAATTGGATCAAATACGGCCATGCCGGCAAGCTCGCGGCCAAAGGCCGGCGGGTGATCATGCCGGACCTGCGCGCGCATGGTGAGAGCGCGCGCGGCCATGACAAGGCAGACTACACCGCCGACATCCTGGCCGACGACAATCTCGGCCTGGTGGATCAACTCGGCCTGCGGCCGGGAAACTACGACCTGGGAGGCTATTCGCTGGGCGCCCGGACCACCGCGCGCATGCTGGTGCGCGGAGCCAAGCCCGGCAAGGCGATGCTCGCGGGCATGGGGCTCGAAGGCCTGCTCGATCTCGCCAACCGCGCCGACTTTTTCCGGCATGTGCTGGAGGGCGCGGGCACGCACGAGAAATTCTCGGGCGCATGGATGGCCGAAGCCTTCCTCAAGACTACCGGCGGCGACCCCAAGGCGCTGCGCCTGCTCCTGAACAGCTTCCCCGCCGTTCCACGCGCGGCGCTCGCGGCATTCGGCGTTCCGGTCATGGTGCTGAGCGGTGCCCAGGACAGCGACAATGGGTCCGCCAGCGCGCTGGCGGACGCGATTCCGGGCGCGGTCTACGCCGAAGTGCCCGGCAACCACATGAGCGCGGTGACCATGCCCGCCCTCGGCGACGCGGTCGCGAACTGGTTTTGACCGTTCACAGCGACGGCTGGATGGCCGCCGCAAGCCGCTCGGCCATCTCGGCGAGGCGCGAGGGCCGGGTGTCGGCCTGATCGATCTCCGCCGCGGCGAACATCGGTTCACCGCTCAGCCAGCGGGCTTCGGCGCCGTCATCGGCGAGCGCGATGGCGAGGCCCTGCGTCAGTTCGTAGTTCTGGTGCGGCAGCCCCGCCAACCGCAGCGCGGTCTGCAGCATCAGGACAATCGTGGCACGGATTTCGGGCGCCGGCGGAACGCTGGGGATCGCCTCCGGATGGTCTTGATCGAAAATGCGGACGCAAGCCGCGCGCGAACTCGAAACCGTGGACCGGCACACGATCGGCCGCGCCGCGTACTGGGAACACAAATTCTCCTCCAGGATCGGGCAAACTACCCGCGTGCTGTTGGGGGCGGATTGCGCGATGTCCTTGGATCGGGCGGCCGCGTCCGCAACCCGTTTCACGATGCCATCCCGACCCTTTATCGCGCGCGCGAGACGCAGGATTTCAGGAATCGTCGCCGTGATCAGCGTGCGGCAGCAATGGCTGCACCCTTTGGCGCAGGCGGCCGGCGCCTTGATCCCGGACGCCGCGGTCGCATCGAGCAGGCGTAGGGCGAACATGGCGGCCTGGCTCGCGCGGCGGCGTTCGCGGGTATCGCTGAGCAGGAGCGCGAGGTGGCGCGTATTGGCCTGCAGCGCGCGGTCGAGCCCGCCCATCGCGAGCGGCTTGCCCACCCACGGCGCGTCGTCTTTCAGGATCTGCTGGCGCGCGGCGCGGCTGAGACGCTCACTCATGCGCCAACCCGGTCTATTCCAGCGTTTTCGCGACGCGGAATCCGACATTCGCGCCGCGAAAATAGGGTGCGTTGCTGTAGCGGTTGGCCGCACGCAGGTAGTAGGAGCTGTTGTACCAGGAGCCGCCGCGCGAGACCCGCGCGAGACAATCGCCGGAGATCCAGGCCGTACTGTCGACCGGCGCCTTGAGATAATTGTCGTGATAGCAGTCCTCGACCCACTGCAGCACGTTCCCGGCCATGTCGTAGAGGCCGAACGGGTTCGGCGCGAACGAGCCCACCGGCGCGGTTTGCTTGTTGTCCCACTCGCTGCCGCAGCCGTCGCAGTTGGCGTTGCCGATGCCGCGCACCTCGCCCCAGTAGTAGGCCGTGGTGGTGCCGGCACGCGCCGCGTATTCCCATTCCGCTTCTGTCAGGAGGCGGTAAGGCCCCTGTTGCCCTGGCGCCATCGGCGGCGGCGGCGTATCCGAGGTCGCCACCGGCCGCTTCGCCCCCGTCGCCTTTTCATTCAGCCAGCGGATGTAGCGGTGGGCATCGTCCCAACTGACGTTGATCACCGGGCGCTTGCCCCGGCCCCATTCCTTGTCGTCCGGCCAATAGCTGTTGCACCCGAGGTCGGCGATACAGGCGTACCACTGATCGAAAGTCACGGCATACATCCCGACGGCGAAAGGACGCTTGATGGTCACCTGGCGTTGCGGCCCCTCGTTGGCATACAGGCGGCCTTCGGTTTGGGGCGAGCCCATCATGAACTTGCCCGCCGGAACCACGATCATCTCCGGGCATTCGGCGCAGTCCTTGAACGGCGTTGCCGTGGCCGCGCGGGCCTCCGTAGCGAGGAGCGGCGCCGCGGCCAGCAAGGCAAGGCAGAACAGGACGGCCCGGGAGATCGCGGAACCTGGGATCGCGCGAAACGGCTTTTGCATAGACGGACCCTAGAACGCTCTCGTATGTCTTCCAGCGATGGCGAACGCCGCCGCCGCGGGGCTTTGAATAGTGTCAAACAGGTTACGGGGGCAAGAGCGCCCAGGAGCCCGCGCACATAACTTAATGTATATCAATGGCATAAGAGGCGATTTTCCCGGCTGGACGCGCGCAGGCGAGGGTTCTTCGATACAATCCTTGCGGCCGACTGGCCCGGGACAGCTATATTTTTGGGGTGCCGCCTTATCACCGCAGGGACCGCGAGCGCGGGCCGTCCTGGGGTCGAGGGGTCGCATATTCAGGGGGTTGGGATGAAATCGGTGATGTTCGGGCTGGCGCTTCTCGCCGCCGCGCTGCCCTTGGCGCCCGCGCAAGCCGCCGATTCCGCGCCTTTGCCGCCACGCTCCACCCCACTGCCCAAGGTGGTGATTCCGCCGGTGATCGAGGAAATCACCGTCACCGGCTCGCGCCTCGGACGCGTGGTACGCGATTTCATCGAGATGGCGACCATGCCCTCGCCCATCGGCCAGGTATCGCGCTGGAAGACCCCGATCTGCCCAAGGACCACCGGCATGCGGCCGGCCTTCACCGACTTCGTCAGCAAACGCCTGCGCGAGATCGCGCACGGGATCGGAGCGCCGGTGAACGACAATGAATCCTGCTCCCCCAACCTTCAGGTCATTTTCACCGAACACCCGCAGGCGATGCTCGACACCATTCGCACCAAGCTGCCCGAGCTCCTGGGATATCACTACGCTCCCCAGACCAAGGAGCTCGCGACGGTGGTGAACCCGATCCAAGGCTGGTACGCAACCGGCAGCCGCGACCGCAACAACCAGCTGATGTACGACGACCCCTACGCCGTCAACACCGCGACGGTCGAAGGCAGCCGCATCCGCACCGGCCTCAGGAGCGAGTTCGTCGCCGTCACGGTGGTGGTCGACCTCGCCGCCGCCGAGAACCAGGAGATCGGCGCCATCACCGATCACGTCGCCATGCTGGCGTTCAGCCAGGCCAAGGCGTTCGAGCGCTGCCGTGAAGTGCCCAGCATCACCAACATGCTGCTCGACTGCGCACCGGACCTGAAGGCCGTGGCGCTGACGTCCTATGATCGCGCCTACCTCAAGGCGCTCTACGCCATCAACGACCGCGACACGCCACGCCACCTGTTGAACGGCGACATCGCCTTCATGATGCGGAAGCTCCTGGCGGCCGAGAACAACTGAGGCCGCGCTAACGCGCGCCGCCGTCGAACGTCTCGAACGGGCACGTCGCCCTCCCCGTACCGCACTCATCGCCCCGCGCGGCAACGCTGGCGGCGGAGACCGACGAATCCCGTACCCAATAGAACCACAGCACCTGCATTTCCTGGCGCGCCAGCGCCCGGCGTGCGGTGGGGCGCATCTCGCCGCCCCTCACCCACCAAAGGTTAAACATGACCGCGAGGTTGTCATATCCCCCCGGCTGATGGGTCGACATCGTGCGGCCGATCTCCCGCATCGCGCGTCCTTGAACGGCCATCGAGTAGGTGCTCGCATATACGCGGGTGCCGGCCTGCCCACACCCCTCGATACAATGATTTTGCACCACCAGTATCGCCGAGGGCGCGCGGCCGGAACCCAGCGGCGACGCACCGCCCCGGACATGCTCCGCGCCGTCCTTCGCCACATGCGTCACCGCCGTCACGAGCGGCAGGAGACCGCGCCGTGTGGCGCGAAGCACGGCATCCGCCGACATCGCCGCTCGCTGGTCCAACAAAGACGCGGCAAAGGGCATCAGCATGTCGCGCGAGACCGCATTGGCTTCGGACACGATCTCGAAGTCGTTTTCGAAGTGCGCAGCGCTTTCCGAAACGGCGTAAGTGAAGAACGCTTTCACCGACGCGGTGCGGTCCCGGGCTTCATTGAGATTGCGGAAGCGGATTTTCGCCGCGAATGTGCCCTCGCTCGGAAATAGCTTGGCGCCATCCATGCCCGGACCAGGCCGGAGGGTGATGTTGGAGCCCACCGCGCCCAGGGACGCCACTTCGCCCGAAAGCGTCACGCCGCCGTTCTCGAACCGGACCCGGTCGGCGCAGAACCTGTTCTGGCCGGGTGGACGCGGCGCGACTTGGCCGCAGGCCATACCGGCTCCGGCGACGCTCCAGAAGCGCGCCGCATCCGGCTCCCCGAAGCCGACAAAGACTTCCCGCGGCATATTCGCGGCGTGCCCGCTGCCCGTAGCGGCCAGCAGCAGCGCGCAGATCCGTGCGATTGCGACTGCTTTCATTGCTGAATCCTGGATAACATGCGGCCACGACGTTAGCTTTCACGGCCCGATCGGACAAGGAGTGCGGCGTGCGGCAGTTGTTTCTGGTTTTGGGCGCGGTCGCGGCGGCGGGCTTGGCGTGGTGGTTCTGGTTCGCGCCGCCCGACCCGTCCAAAATGTATGTCTTCAGCGGCCTTTCTGGCCCGGCGGACCGGACCACGATGCCGCCGCCACGGCTGGCGGCGATCGCGGACTACGACCGGGGCTCGCCCCACCGCCTCGCCATCCTGGTGACCGACAAAACCGCCGGCTGGCTCGGCCTGGTGCGCGCGTTCCGGGCGCATGGCATCCCTTTCACGGTCACCTCGGATCCCGCCCGCGCGCTCATGCATAAAGTCGTGCTGGTCTATCCGATCGTCTCCGGGCGCGCCTTGAGCCCCGAGACCCTGCGCGCGCTGTCTGCGCATGTCCGGGACGGCGGGACCGTCCTCGCCTTCAATCTCGCCGGCGGCGGACTCGAGGAGTTGTTCGGCGTCTCGATCGGGGCGGAATCGCTCAAGCGATCGGAACTCACCTGGACCGTGCCCAAGGCGACGCCCGCGGAAAGCCAGCTGATCATCAGCCGGGCGGGCGAAGACCAGATGGGCAGCATTGGCTACACCGTCACCACGGCTCACGCGGAAGCGACCTTCGACGACGGCTCGACCGCGATTGCCTGCCGCGAGGTGGGCGGAAAGGCCTGCGTGATGGGGGTCGACCTTGGCGTCCTGGCCCAGCGCGCGATGAACGGCCGCGCCGAAACGCTCGGGCAGACATATGTCAACGGTTTCACACCGACGATCGATGTCCTGGTCGGCTGGGTGCGCGATTTATATGTCGCGGGCGAACCCATGCCGTGGATCGTGTCCTCGGTGCCGGCGGGCAAGGAGGTTTCCGTCATCCTGACGCACGACGTCGACTTTACGCGGTCGGTCGTGAACAGTGCCGCCTATGCCAATGCGCTGGAAGCGGCCGGCGCCACCGCGACCTTCTTCGTGCAGACCAAATACGTGAAAGACTACAACGACGACATTTTCTTCAACGACACCACCGTCCCGCAACTGAAGGCGCTCGCCGGCCAGGGCATGCAGATCGAGAGCCACAGCGTGGCGCATGCGCGCACCTTCGCGGCGTTCGGCCTCGGATCGGGCCGCGAGCGTTATCCGCGCTATATGCCGTTTGTCCGCGACCGCGAGACCGCCACCGGCGGCACCGTCCTGGGCGAGCTTCGCGTGTCGCGATTCCTGCTGAACACCATGTTGAACGCCGATGTCCGCGCCTTCAGGCCCGGCCACCTGGCATATCCGTTCGCCCTGCCCCAGGCGCTCGAGGCCACGGGGTACAAATATTCGTCGTCGATCACCGCCAACGCCACGCTGACGCATCTGCCCTTCCAGTTGACCGACGACCGGGCGAACGGGGCGCTCACCACCCTGTACGAATTCCCGGTGACGATCGAGGACGAACAGCCGCCGGAGCTGCCTGCCCGACTGGACGCCGCGCAGGATCTGATCGCGAATGTCGCGCGCTATGGCGGCGTGGCCGTGGTGCTGATTCATCCCGACGTGACCGAACCCAAGCTCGCCTTCGAGATGGCGCTGGTCGAGAAATGGCG
>JAIBCD010000068.1 GCA_019694335.1 Rhodospirillaceae bacterium
CTGCAAAGGCGCCGACGGCGGCGGCTTGGAACGACCTCGGCAATGTGTTGGCCGATCTTGGAAACCCGGAGGAGGCGGAAGCCGCCTTCCACGCTGCCGCCGCCGACCCGGCTTTCGCCCAGGCCCTCAACAACCTCGGCGCCGTGCTCGCCAGCCAGGTCCGGGTCGCCGCGGCCGCCGCTTGGTACGACGAGGCCTTGGCGATCGCGCCGCGCAACCCGTCGGCACGCCTCAACCTCTGCGTGGCCCAGCTTGAGCAGGGCTTTGCGGATGGCGCGCGCGCCAGTTTCGATGCTGTCCTGGCGCAAGACCCTGGCCGCCGCGATGCCCAGGACAACCGGCTCTATGCGCCCCTGTACACCGAGGATGACCCCGCGGTCGTCGCGGCGGAACACCGCGCCTGGGGCGCGGCCATCGCACCAGCGCCGCCTTTGCCGCCTGCCGATCCCGATCCCGCGCGGCGCTTGCGCGTGGGCTATGTCTCGCCGGATTTCCGGCGTCATTCGGTCGCCTTTTTCCTGGCGCCGTTCATCGGGGCCCATGACCGCCGGGCGGTGGAAGTGTTCTGCTACGCCGATGTCGTGAAGGCCGACATGGTGACGGACGCCTTGCGGTCCGAAGCCGAGCACTGGCGCGCGGTTCACGGCTGGAGCGACGAGAAGCTCGCGGCGCACATCAAGGCCGACCGGATCGACATCCTTGTGGATCTCGCGGGTCACACCCAGGGCAACCGTCTGTCGGTGTTCGCGCGCCGAACCGCGCCCATCCAGGTGACCGGCATCGGCTATCCCGCCACCACCGGCCTCGCGGCCATGGATTACCGGCTGTGCGACGCGGTGACCGATCCACCGGGCGCGGACGCCTTTTGCACCGAACACCTGATGCGCCTCGCGCCCGGACTGCATTGCTACGCGCCGTTGCCCGCGCCGGAGCCCGGCCCGTTGCCGGCGCTGACGGCGGGTCACGTCACCTTCGGTTCCTTCAACAAGCTCGCGAAGATCTCCGACGCCACCGTCACGCTGTGGTCGCGCGTGCTGTCGGCGGCGCCAGGATCGCGGCTGCTGGTCAAGGCCAAGGCGCTGACGGAGCCGGTCACGCGGGAGCGCCTGGCGGCGCGGTTCGCGGTCCTGGGCATCGCGCGCGATCGCCTCGATTTGCAAGGCTGGTTGCCGGGTGACGGCGACCACATGGGCCTCTACAACCGCGTCGATATCGCCCTCGACACCGTGCCGTACAACGGCACCACCACCACCTGCGAAGCGCTGTGGATGGGCGTTCCGGTGCTGACGCTCGCGGGGCGGAGCCATGCCGCGCGCGTCTCGGCGAGCCTGCTGATCGCGGCGGGATTGCCGGAATGGATCGCAAATACGCCCGAGGAATTCGCCGCCAAGGCGCGTGCGGCCGATATCGCGGCGCTGGCAAAATTGCGCGCGAGCCTGCGCGAGAAAGTACGGATGTCGCCGCTGTGCGACGCCGCGGCCCACGCCCGTGGGCTAGAGGCCGCGTACCGCGCCATGTGGACGGCCGCGCTTACAGGTAGTTCAGCAGGCTGAGCTGGGTGATCTTGGACAGCGATGCGTAGGAGATCTGCAGCGCCTGTGAATCGGTCTGCAGGCGCACCGCCGCCTCGGTCTGGTCGGCCTGCAGCAGGTCGTTCTGACGCCCGTCCAGGAACGCCTTGAACTGGGTCTGGGAATCCTTGGCCGTCGACAGCACCGAGAAATTGTTGGAGATGCGGTCCATGACGCTGGTCAGGTCGCTGGGCGCCTCGGTCGGTTCCAGCGCCGAATGCTGGATGGCGTCGTTAAGCGCCGCCAAGGCCTGCGTGATGCGGTCGGTGTTATTGAGCAGGTCACCCTGGGCGATGGTGCCCAGGGCGCGGATCGCCTTCTCGAACGCGGGGTCCAGGCCGGTTACATCCAGCTTGATGGTCTGCGTGTCGCTGATCTTCTGCTGGGTCGGCAAGCTGACGCCGTGCAGGAACGCCATGGAATTGAGGTTGACGGTTTCGGGGCCGGCCGAAGGCACCGGGATGTCCTTGCGCGTGAACAGCGTGTCGCCGCTGACGATGTCGCCGCCCGAGAGGTTATAGCCGGCCGCGATCAGGTCGGCGTTTTTGGGCCAGGTCATGGTATAGGCGCCGTTGTTGCCGGCGGAGGAGCCGTCCAGCGCCAGCGCCGTGCCATTGGGGACGCCGAGGTTGAACGCGACCGACCCGCCCGCCGGTTCCAGGCCGGCGTTGACGTTCTGGTCGAAGGTCAGGGTGTTGCCGTCGGCCGATACCGCGGTCACGGTGTAGACGCCGTTGTTGTCGGTGGCGCCGCCCTGGCCGGCGCCCGAGCCGTTGAGCAGGATGGTCTGGCCGATCTGCACGGCCTTGAACGCGCCGGGCGTGGCAGCGGTGACCTTGCCGTTGTCGCCGACATTGGAGAACACCAGGTTGCCGGTGGCGGACTGCGGGATGGTCGAGCTGATGAAATCGCCCGACGCGCCCTGGATCTGATTGTAGTTGAGGGCGTCAGATCCGGTCGGCGGGATGGTCTGGGTGGAATAGCTCGCGCTGATGTTGGAAAACGACAGGTCCACCAGGTTGGCCGCGCGCGACGACGGGAACACCGTGCCGATACCGTCGTAGGTGTTCTGGAAGTCGTCGAGGTTGTTGTACGGCAGGCTCACCGGGGGCTGGTTGCTGACGGCGCCGCCGAAAATGTACTTCCCATCGATCTGCTGGTTGAGGAAGTACTGGATCTGGGACAGGGCGGCGAAGGCCTTGTCCTGGAGGTCGCGGACGTCGGTGACGTTCTGCGGCGACTGGGCCGACAGGTCGCGGCCGGCGAACTGCACCAGCAGCGAACGCATGGTCGTGGCGGTCTCGGTGATGCCCTGGACCGAGGTCTGCTGCGCCTTCAGCGTGGTGGACACCAGCGAATTGTCGCTCAGGTAGCGCTGGATGCGCGCCTTCTGGTTCTCGACATTGAGCAGGTCGTAAGTGTCGGCCGCGATGCCGGCGTAATCCTGCGACTTCAGGCCAGTGGCGACGCGCGTCTGATCGTCGGCAACGGTCTGTTGCTGGTCGATCATGCGCTGCGTCAGAACCAGGTTCTGGGCGGCGGTACCAATACGGGCAACCATAACTACTCTCCTATCGGCCAGCCATTACGGAAGGATGTCGTTCAGGATCTGCAAAAGCTGGGAGGTCGTCGAGATGACCTTGGCGGACGCGGCGTAGGACTGCTGGTAGACCAGGAGCTGCGACATTTCCTCGTCCAGATTCACGCCGGCTTGCTCCGACTGTTTCTGGGTCAGCGAGGTCTGCAGCGACTCCTGGGTCGCAAGGTTGGTCTTGGTCGAGGCCGCCGCGGTCGCCGACAGCGAAATGATCGACGAGGCGTAGTCGGCGAAGGTGATCGACGCGCCCGACAGCGAGCCGGCGGGGTCGAACGAGGCCGCGCCGGTCATCAGGTTTGCCAGCTGCGAGGCCACGGAGTTGTCGCCCGCCGCCAGGACGTACTTGCCGGTGAGCGGATCGAGCTGCGGCTGGCCGCGCGAGACCCGCGAAGGGTCGTCGAGCAACGGCTGGTTGACCGCGATCTTCTGCGCCAAGCCGTTGTTCGAGAAGTCGAAGCCCAGGGCGTCGATGGCGTCGGTCCCGCCGACCTGGGTGACGATCAGCTGTTCGCCCAGGATCTGGGTGATCTGCAGGCGCTTGCCGCTGCCTTCGGGGATCACGGAGGCCTTGATACGCTGCTGCAGGGCGGCGTTGCTGTTGATCCTGTCGGCGATGGTTTCCAGGCTCTCGGCGGGATTGACGGTGACCGTGCCGCCCGGAATCCCGGTCGGGTTGCTGGCGTCCGAAAAATTCAGGTCGGCGGACGCGGCGATGTTCAGCGAGTAATTGGCCGGTTTGAAGGCCGTGGACCACTGCGACAGGTTCGGCGTGCTGACGAAATAGTCGTTGAGGCCCAGGAAATTCGAGAAACCCTGGTAGGTCTTGTCGGCGGTGCCGTCGCCGTCCAGGTCGATGCTGGCGGTGACGTCCTTCTGGGCGCTGCCCTTGATCGCGGTCTGCTGGTCCTGGAAGCCCACGCCGATGGTGTCGGTGCCGAGATTGATGGTGAAATGCCCGTCGGAATTGACCGCGACCGTCGCGTTGGCCAGCTGCGAGTCCTGCGCCTGGATCCAGGTCTGCATCTGGGTGGCCAGGTCGTCGATGGTGCCGCCGTTGGTGAAATTCACGCCGGTCGGATCGAGAATGCGCGAGGACGCGATCTCGGCGCCGTCGGCGCCATAGAGCACGATGTTGGGCTCGGCGCCCGAGAAGCTCACGGTCTGGGTGCCCGAGGCCATGAAGGTGCGGGTGCCGGTGATGTTGTTGACCACGTCCGGGAACGCGGTCCCGCGGTTGTGGACCTGGTTGACCTGCTCCTGCAGGCTCGACGCCAGCTGATCGAGCTGCGCCTGCATGGTCGGCAGGATGGAATCGCGGGTGTCGACCAGGGCCTTCAGTTTACCGCTCTGGATCGAGTTGGTGATGTCGCGCACGCCGGCGTAAATGCCGTTGAAGTCGCCGTTCGCGTAAGTCGCCGACGGCGACACCTGCGACAGGGACACGTGGGTCATCTTGATCGGGGTGCTGTCCACCAGCGTGGTGCCGTCGCTGGTGTAGACGGTCACCGAGCCGTTGGCGTTCTGGAAATAGCGGATGTCGAGGGTGTTCGAGAGGTTGTTGAGCGCGACGTCGCGCTTGTCCTCGAGGTCGCCTGCGGGCTTGCCGGTGGCGACGGCGAGCGAGATCTGGTCGTTGAGCTGCCCGATCGTATTGAGGTCCGTGTTCATCTGGCTGACCAGGCTGGCGATGTCGCGGTCGGCGTTGAGGCGCAGGGTCTGTACCGTCTGGCTCATCGAGGACAGGTTGTTGGCCGCGTCTACGCCCGCCTGGATCGCCGCGAGCTGCTGCGACGTGGATTCCGGGCTGGTGGTGAGGGTGGTGAACTCCTGCTGCATCCGGTTGATCTGGTGGGACAGCGAGGTCTGCGCGCCGGTGGTGCCAAAGGTGTCCTGGACACGTTTGTAATAGCTGTTCAGCGTCTGCAGCAGGCCGACCGTCGAGTTCTGGTCGCGGGTGTCGCGCAGCAGGTTCTGGTCGACGTTGTTCTTGATGTCCGCGATCTGGACACCCGCGCCTTTGCCGGCGAGCACGAGGGACTCGGGCACGAAGATCTTTTTCGTGTAGCCCGGGGTGTTGACGTTGGCGATGTTGTTCGAGATCACGTCCAGGCCCGCTTGCGCGGTGGACAGTCCCGAGATCGCCGAGGTCAGTGCGAGGTTCAACGACATGGTGTGTGTTCCGGCCTGATCCGCTTACATCGTTTGATTGAAGCTGACGGCGAGGCTGCGCTTGGCAATGTAATTGCCCATCACGCCGCTGCGCGAATAGGCGGCCGACATCTTTTCCTGGCGTTCCTTCACGGCGTCGGTCACGGCCTTGAAGAACATGTTGATCGACTGGATGCTGCCCTTGAGCAGGGCCGCGTTCTCCTGCATCAGCTCGCCCAGGCGCATGGCGTCGCGGGTCAGCGCGGCGCGCTTGGCGGGGTCGAGGGCCTTGAGCATGCCGGGATCGCGGTGCACGGCATTCATATGCCCCTGGTACAGGCGCGCCAGCTGTTCCTTGCGTTCGGTGAAGGCCTTCACTTCGTCGGTGCGGTGGCGCTTCAGGGCGGCGTTTTCCTTGGTCAATAGCTCGGTGAGCTGACGGATCACCGCCATCAGCTCCTCGGTCTTGGGCTGCGGGCGCGCTCCGGCGGCGCCCATGGCGCGGGGCGCGACCGAGATCGGCGAGCCGCCCATGATTTTATGCTGCGGGGCCGCTTGTTTTGGCGGCATAGCCGCGGGCCTTTGCGCCGGCGCCGCGGGGCGCGGGGCGGCCGGTTGGGCGAGCGGACGAGGGGGGGCGCCGGGGAGGTCGCGTCGCATCATGTTCATGACTTAGTTCCCCTCGCTGGGACGCGTGGCCGCGCCCGCGAGAACCGCGGCGGCGCCGGCGTTGACGGTGGTGGGATCGGCGGCCCCAAGGTTGGTGGCGGGAGCGGCCGCCTGCGGCTGGGCGCCCTGCATCTGCGCCTTAGTGCGCTCTTCCTGGGCGCGCAGCATCGAGGCCATGACCGTGCTGGCAATCCCGAGCTTGCCGCCCTTCGCGACTTCCTTGCCGTATTCCTGGTTGAGCATCGAACGCCACATTTCTTCGCCGTGGCCGCCGCCGAAGTATTCGTTGGTCTCCAGGCCTTCGGTCATGGATTCCATCATCTGGCCGACGAAGAATCCCTCGAAGTCCTGGGCGGCCTTCTTGATCTTCTTCTGGTCGGCCGTGGACAGATTCGCCGAACTCGCTTGCGTCTGCTTCGCGAGCGCGGTGGAGAAAGCGTTCTGGCCGATGAGGGAAATGCTAGCCATGGTCGTAATCCCGGAAATTCGCCCTACATCACTTCGATATCGGCCTGCAGCGCGCCGGCGGCTTTGATCGCCTGCAGGATCGAGATCATGTCGCGCGGACCGATGCCCAGCGCGTTGAGGCCGTTGACCAGTTCCTGCAAGTTCACGCCGCCATTGACCACCGCCAGCCGCTTGTCGGAGCCCTCGTCGACCTGGATGTCGGTGCGCGGAACCACAGTCGTCGTGCCGGTTTCCGAGAACGGCGCCGGCTGCGACACCTGCGGCGTTTCGGTCACCTTGATGGTCAGGTTGCCCTGGGCGATGGCGACGGTGGAGATGCGCACCTGGTCGCCGATCACGACGATGCCGGTACGTTCGTCGACGATCACCTTGGCCGGGGAGTCGGGCTCGACGCGCAGCTGTTCGATGTCGGTCATCAGGTTGACCATGGTGCCCTTGTAGCCTTCGGGCAGGTGCACCAGCACGGTGCCGGGATCGCTGGCGACCGAGGCGGTCGTGCCGAGGAAAGCGTTGACGGCGTCGGAGACGCGGCGCGCGGTGGTCAAGTCGGGGTTGTGGAGCGCGATCTTCATCGAGTCCATGTTGGCGAATTTCACATCGTCGATCTCGCGTTCGACAATGGCGCCGTTGGGGATGCGGCCCGAGGTCGGCACGCCGCGGCTGACCGAGGCGCCCTGGCCTTGCGCGCTGAAGCCGCCGATCTGCACTTCACCCTGCGCCGCCGCATAGACTTCGCCGTCGGCGCCCATCAGCGGGGTGACCGCGAGGGTGCCGCCGGACAGGCTCTTGGCGTTGCCGAGCGAGCTCACGGTGATGTCGACCTTGGAGCCCTGACGCGCGAACGGGGGCAGGGTGGCGGTGACCATCACGGCCGCGACGTTGTCGGTCTGCAGCACGTCGTCGCGGGAATTGATCCCCAAGCGTTCCAACATGCCGAGCAGCGAATTCTTGGTGGCGCCGATCTTCTTCAGGTCGTCGCCGGTGCCCTGCAGGCCGGTCACCAGGCCGTAGCCCACCAGCATGTTCTCGCGCACGCCTTCGAAGCCGGCCAGATCCTTCACCCGGCTGCTGGCGTGGGCGCTGCTCGCCGCCAGCAACAGCACGAACATGAGGGCGTGGACGGCCACGAACCACAGCCGGTCGATGATCGGTGCGAAGCGAAGGGGTGTCGTGTGCGCGCAGCGGAGCGGAGCAAACTGGGTCGCGAACATCTGGGCCTCACCTTTTCGTCCATCTCCGGCCCGAAGCGCACTTCGGGTGCGCCTGAAAGGCCGGTGACATGGTTTTCCGTCCTTAGGGATGCGAAAATCGTGCCACCGGCGCTGTCACGTAATTGATTGATATTGTTATATAAAAATACAGAGTCCCGGACGTTTCGGCGGGGCTGGGGTAGAACCGGCCCCCTACCCCGGCAATTCTTGCCCGGTTGCATCGCCCTGGGGCGTGGGTGAGGATGAACCCCATATGTTGCGGTGGCGCGGTATTCCGGCCGCCGGCTTGAGAGGTTGTTTTACGTGAAGGTCGAAGGCTCCAAGTCATCGTCGTCGGTCCAAGGGGCCGGCAAGGCGCGCAAGACCGCCGCGACCGGCGGTGGGAACTTCGCTTCCGCTTTGGACAGTGTCTCCGGCGCCGACGAGACCGCGGGGCCGGAGACTGCCGAGCCGGTCAGCGGTGTCCTTGGCGTTGGCGGCCTCCTGGCTGCCCAGTCGGTCGGCGACGACGCCGGCGCCGCGCCCGATTTCAAGGAACGCCAGCGCCGCGCGCAACGGGGCGTGGAGATTCTCGATCGCCTCGAGGAGGTGCGCCGCGGTCTGCTGTTGGGCGCGGTGCCCAAGGACAAGCTCGCCGAGCTGGCCCGGACCGTGCGTGAGAAGCGTGAACGCGGCGCCGATCCGGTGGTGTCGCGGCTCCTGGATGAAATCGAACTCCGCGCCGAGATTGAACTCGCCAAGCTGAGCCGCAAACTCGCCTAGACGATGGGTGGGGCGCGCCGGTTCGCCGAAAACCGGTGCCCGCCTTTCGGCACGACGCGCCCGGCGCCGAAAGCCCGGCGGTGCGGTTCTTTTTTCAAGAATTCGTTATAAATCAATTCAATAGACGGCCTTGCGGAAGCGTATGGCGTCCCCATATATTCCCGCGCCGCTCGCCTCTCGGGCGGACGGCACTATTGCCATCGCAAGAGCTGGGTTCAGACATGACCATCACGGTTCCGCCGGACTACCGGCCCACGGACAAAGAACCGTTCATGAATCCCAAGCAGCAGGAATATTTCCGCCGCAAGCTGATCAACTGGCGCGGCGAACTGCTCAAGGAATCCGAAGAGACGCTCGAGAGCCTGCAGGAAGGCGGACTGCAGGAACCCGACTTGGCCGACCGCGCTTCGGCCGAGATGGAACGCTCGCTCGAACTGCGCACCCGTGATCGCGCGCGCAAGTTGATCGCCAAGATCGACGCCGCGATCTCGCGCATCGAGGACGGTTCCTACGGCTATTGCGAAGAGACCGGCGAGCCCATCAGCCTCAAGCGCCTGGAGGCCCGCCCGATCGCGACCTTGAGCGTCGAAGCCCAGGAGCGCCACGAGCGCATGGAACGCACGCACCGTTCGGACTGATCTCTTTCTGTCACCCTCGGACTCGATCCGAGGGCCCAAGGTGGAAATGAAGAAGGGCTGTTAAATGCGCGTTCCCGACGGGAACCATACATTTAACAGCCCTTTTTGCTTCCTGCTCCGGGTTTGACGCCTCTCGGCGTCAGACGGGTCAAGCCCCGGGGACGGCAGCGTGTAGGGGTTTGCACAAACGAAAACGCCGCCTCAGTGAGGCGGCGTTCCTTGGCCCGGTGATCAGGGTCGGTGCTTAGTGGCTGCGCTTATCGAGCAGACCTTCGGAGATCTGCAGGTTGGTGTTCGCCAGCGCTTCGATGGTCTTGGCGTTGGCGCCATTCTGCATTTCAAAGGTCTTCTGAGCGACGAAGCTCGAGAGCCGGATCAGGTTGTCCTTGATCGGCATCGGCAGCGGGTTGGAGGCAGCCGACACCAGGGTGCGGATGCCGACCCACAGTTGCAGGTTGCGGTCCAGGGCGGCGGCGAGGCGCCGTTCGTCCTTGGATTCAAAAGCGCGGCTGATTTCCAGGGCGGCCTGGGTCAGCGCGAGAGCGTCTTCTTCGAAAACGGTCAGTTCCGGCGACGCCGTGCTGCTCATCATGTTCATACGTGTATCCCCTTTGTCTGATCACACCGAGGCCCTTGCGAGGCCGCTCACTCAAATCGCGCTGATGCCAAGAACAGGCGCATCAGAAACTCTTCTATGGTTGCCACTATTGCGGGCTAATGGTTAACAAACCGTTTTAACTTTTACGTTTCTCACGCTTTTCTTGTGGCTGCCTGCGGGTCGGATTTCGTCTAAAAAACTAAACAAAAACAATTGGATATGGCCAGTCCAGACGATCGCGCCGCGGCCGTGAAGCGAGGCCGGACAGGCCATAAACGCCCGCGCGGCGCCGGTGGCCGCATGACATTGACGCGAGTCTCGCGGGCACCCGTGGCGCGAGCAAAAAAAACAGCCGGTGGTACGAAACCACCGGCTGGAGTTTGCTTCTGTGCCGCAAGGCCATGAGCGCGGCGTGTCAGAAGGTGCGGCGCCCCGAAGGGTCATCCGCGAAAACCGTTCCGAAGAACGGAAACCGAGCGCGGGTCCAGGAAAAGTGGGTACCGGTTTTCCGTCCGGACCCGCGCCAAAAACAAAATCCTAGAACGGGAAGATCACGTCGAAGATCTGCTGGCCGTAACGCGGCTGCTGAACGTCGGTGATGATGCCGCGGCCGCCGTAGGAGATGCGGGCTTCGGCGATCTTGTCCGAGGCGATGGTGTTGTCTGAGCGAATGTCCTCGGGCCGGATCACGCCCGCGACCTTCAACTCGCGCAGGTCGTTGTTGACACGGATCTCCTGGCGGCCGGCGATGGCGAGGTTGCCGTTGGGCAGCACCTGGAGCACGACCGCGGCCAGGCGGACATTGATGGTTTCGGAACGGCTGGCGGAACCTTTGCCGTCGAAGTTGCTGTCGGACGTGGCGTTGATGGCGGGGTTGGGAGAGCCGATCGCGCCGAGGCCGAAGAAATTGGTGATGGAGGCGGACTCCGAGCTGCCCGAGCGGGTGCGCGAGGTCTGCTGCTGCAGCTGCGCCTGTTCGTTCTGGATGTTGACCACCACGGTCATCACGTCGCCGACCTGCTTGGCGCGCTGGTCCTTGAAGAAGGCGCGGGCACCCGGGCGCCACAGCGAGTTGACCGCGGGCTCGAGCACGAGCGGCGTCGGCATCGGCATGCTGACCGGGCGGTAGTCCTTGTTCTGGGTCGGGCTGGAAACCGGGGTCATCGCGGGCGGCTCGCCGATGCGCGACAGGCGCTCGGTGGCGGCGCAGCCGGACAGCGCCGTGGCGGCGAGCAGGGCCACCAGGGTGCGGGCGGAGAAGGTGCGCCAGGGGAGGGAGATGACGGTCATGGCCAGATTCCTTTTTTACGTTCTATTTGTCTTAGTGGCCGCTCGTCGCGGCGGTATTCGCGGTCTGGGCGGTGCTCACTCTCGGGCCGATGCGCACGGTGTTGGAGTCGATCACCTCGGCGGTCACCACGGTGTTGCTCTTGCTGTTGCTGACCCGGATCGCGTCGCCGATGCCGCCCTGGTCCCGCGCGACACCCTGCGCGGTCAGGTTCATCATCGGCACGGCGTAGACGATCGTGACCATCTTGCCGCGCTCGACCACGATCGGGCGGGTGATGTTGAACCCATGGATCATTTGCCCGGCGCGCAAATCCTGCTGGGCGATGCGGCCGATGATCGCGTCGTCGTCCGTCAGCACGTTGTTGGTCAGCTGGGCTTCGGTGACGGTCGTGGTGGTGAGATCGGCGGCGGTGAGCACCTTGCCGCGCTCGACGTTGTGGGCGAGGGCCGGCACGGTGACCTTGCGGATCAAGACAACGTCGTTGGCGCTGATCGGGGCGCCGGCGGGGAGCGTGCGGCGCGGCGTCTTGCCGATCAGGTCGGCGGCGTCGAGCACGGCATTGGCCGGCAGGTCGGCGGCGTTGATGGTGGTCATCGCGATCTGGTCGCGGGTGATCTTGTCCTCGCGGGTGCCGATGACGCGCAGGACCGGCACATCGACCATGCGGATCTGCACGACGTCGGTTTCCTGCACCGGCAGGCCGGCCTTGACCATGAATTTGGGCGACTTGCCGATCAAGGCGGCGGGATCGGTGATGGTGGAAACCTTCACCAGCTCGGCGCGCACCTTGACGATATCGATCATGGCGGCGGTGATGGTCTGGTTCTTGCCGGCGGTTTCCTTGAGCACCGGCACGGCGGCGACCGCATAGGCCACGCCGCGCACCGGCACGAATACCGCCTTGGGGTCGTTGGCCGGGATCTCGGCCACGGCCGAGAAGGTCTTGGTGGTCGGATCGAAATAGGCTTCGCGCACGCCCACCAAAGTGCTGGCGGTCATGGCGACCGTCACCGGCGCGATCGGCGCCAGCGGGGCCACTTCAAAGGATGCCGGCAGGCCATGGCCAGCGAGTTCGCCGCGCACCGCGGTCATGATCGCGTCCTGGGCGATGGTCTGGCCGGGCTGATAGACGGTGGCGCGGTCGTAGGCGCCGGCCGGGCGCCAGCCCAGGCCGTAGGTACGCGAGAGGTTTTCCAGCCACTCGGCGCTGAGCACGGCGCGCTGGCCGGGAGCGGGCGCGTTGGCCACGACCTTCTCGGGACGCGCGAGATAACCGGAGAAGATGTCGCCGAGACGCAGGACGTCGCCCGTGACGGTGATCGCGGCGTTGAGGCGCACCTGGTCGGCGTCTTCGGCCGAAGTGTTGGCGGCCGGGATCACCGGCGGGGCGCCGAGCGGCACCTTCACAACCTCGCCCAAGGCGGGAGCGGCGAACGCGAACATCACGGCGGCAGCGATAGCTTGGATCTTCATGACCGTAATCCTGACAACAACCTGCTCAGGTCATCTGATTGATGGTGGAGGCCATTTCGTCGGCGGTCTTGATCACCTTGGAGTTCATTTCATAGGCGCGCTGGGCGCTGATCAGGTCGGTGATTTCCGAGACCACGTTGACGTTCGAGGTTTCCAGGAACCCTTGCAGGATGGTGCCGAAGCCCGGTGTGCCGGGCGTGCCCACGGTCGCCTGGCCCGAGGCCGGCGTATCGAGGAACAGGTTGTCGCCCCGGGCTTCGAGGCCGGCTTCGTTGGGGAAGTTGGCGATCTGGAACTGGCCGGCCTGGGCGGGCGTGATCACGCCGTCCTGCTTGTAGAACACCTGGCCCTGCGGGTTGATCGAGATGCTGATGGCGTCGACCGGGATCGCGGCCACGCCCTGCACCAGGAAGCCGTCGTGGGTGACAACCTGGCCGGTGGGCGAGAGCTGGAACGAGCCGTCGCGGGTGTAGGCGGTTTCGCCGGAGGGCAGCGTCACCTGGAAGTAGCCCTTGCCCTGCACCGCCACGTCGAGGGTGTTGTCGGTGGAGAGGAGCGATCCTTGCGAGCTGATGCGGTAGACCGAGGCGGTCTTCACACCGAGACCCAGCTGCACGCCGGCCGGGACGATGGTGCCCGCGTCGGACGAGGTCGAACCCACGCGCCGCAGATCCTGGTACAGGAGGTCGTTGAACTCCGTCCGGCGCCGTGTGTACGCCGTGGTGTTCATGTTGGCGATGTTGTTCGAGATCACTTCGACGTTCGTCTGCTGGGCAAGCATGCCCGTGGCAGCGATGGAGAGAGCTCGGATAGCCATGGCCTTATTCCTTCTTCCGTAGGTTCTTTTGCTGCGCGGCGCTTAAGCGCTCATCTGGCGGCTGAACAAATCAGAGGCTTTACGTTTGCGGTCGTGTTCTTCTTCGACGAGCTTGGTGACGTCGCCGTAGGCGCGGTTGAGCGCGATCAGGCGGGTCATTTCACTGATGCCGTTGACGTTCGAGGCTTCCAGCACGCCCTGCGCCACCTTCGGATTGGGCACGTCGATCGGCTGCTGGCCGTTGGCGTCGAACGCGGTGCCGGTCAACTGCTTCAGGTCGCGCTCGCGGTCGAAACGCACCACGCGGATGCGGTCGATGGTCGTGTTGGTCGCTTTGTTGATGATCGAGCCGTCGCCCTGGATCATCACTTCGCCGACGTTCGGCGGAATGGTGATGGGCTGGCCGTTGATCGACATCACCGCTGCGCCTTCCTGGGTGACCAGCCGGCCGGTCGAATCCAGGGTGAAGTTGCCGGCGCGGGTATAGGTGCTGGCGCCGCCGTTGCGGCCCTGGATCTCGAAGTAGCCTTCGCCCTGGAGCGCGAGGTCGAAGGTGTTGTTGGTGAAATTGAACTGGCCCTGGGACAGGTTGCGCACCAGACCGAAGTCATGGGTGAACGCGATCTTGTCCTTGAACGTGCGGTCGTCGCTATTGGCGCGGAACACGTACTGGGCGAAGAGCGTGTCGGTGCCCTTGAACCCCGTGGTGTTCACGTTGGCGAGATTGTTCGCGACAACCTCGAGCTGATTCCAAAGCGCCGCCTGGCGCGAGAGCGCGATATATGTGGTGTTATCCATGGCCTTCTTCCCGCGCCTTTTGACGCGATGTTTTGCCCATGAGGAATGCAGGAAGCGTGCCAGCGAATATTATTGTTTAATATCAGATGGTTGTGTGGGCGGCCGCCGGAGGTGAAGGCTTGCGGAAGGCCGATTTGGCCGGGGTGAGGGGCAAGATTTGCCCGGACCGAGGCCGCCGCGGGGTTTGGAACACCCGGTTTCGCCAAAGGGAAGTCCGCTGGCGGGGCGACTCAAATATATTGTTAACCCGCCGCAGCTAGGTTCACAGTCTGCCGAAGGCTCCTTTTAAGAAGATGCGCGCCTTCCGCGCGCGAGTTTGCGGGGCCGTACCGCGGCAGGCCGGAAGTTAGGTGATATGGCAGACGAAGAAGATTTTGAAGGCGACGAGCCAGAATTCGACGCCGGCGCAGCCGGCGGCGGTGGCGGCGGCAAGAAGAAGCTGCTGCTCCTGATCGTCGTACCCCTGGTCCTGGTGCTGGGCGGCGCCGCCGCCGCCTATTTCACCGGCCTCGCCGACCCGCTGCTCGCCATGTTCCATAAGCAAGCGCCGCCCGCCGAGGGCGCGCCGGCCGAGGGCGGGCACGAAGCGCCGGCCGCCAAGGCCGCCGAGGGCGAACACGGCGCCGCGACCCAGGCCGTGATGTACGAACTTCCCGAAATGCTGGTGAACATCAACACCGCCGGCCGGGCAAAGAGTTTCCTCAAGATCAAAGTGAGCCTGGAGCTCAGCAATCCCGATGACATCAACCGCATCGAGAACGTAAAGCCCCGTATCATCGACAATTTCCAGGTTTACCTGCGCGAACTCCGGCTCGAGGATCTGCAAGGCGCCGCCGGGGTTTACCGCTTGCGGGAAGAGCTTTTGAATCGCGTCAACGCCGCCGCGCGCCCCGCGGTGGTGAAAGACGTGCTGTTCCAGGAAATGATCGTCCAGTAGAGCTGTCATGGCAGACGAAGACGATTTCGAGAGCGATGAGCCGGAATTCGAAGCCGCACCCGAAAGCGGCGGCGGAAGCAGGAAAAAGCTCATCCTGATCGTGGCGATCCCCTTGGTGCTGGTCCTGGGCGGCGGCGCGGCCGCCTACTTCACGGGCCTCGCCGATCCCTTGCTCGCCATGTTTCATAAGGAACAGCCCGCCGAAGGCGGCGAGGTTGGGGCCGCCGGGCACGAAAGCGAAGCCAAGACCGCGGAGACCGCCAAGGCGCCCAACGCCGCCGAGCAGCCGATCGTGAACTACGAACTGCCCGACATGCTGGTCAATATCGACACCGGCTCCCGGGCCAAGAGCTTCCTCAAGATCAAGGCCAGCGTCGAGCTGAACAACGAAGCCGACATCGAGCGCGTGGTCGCCGTGCTGCCCAAGATCGTGGACAATTTCCAGGTCTACCTGCGCGAAATGAAGCAGGAAGACCTGGCCGGCGCCGCCGGCATGTACAAACTAAGAGAAGAACTTCTGATCCGGATCAATGCCGCGGTGCGGCCGGTCCAGGTCAAAGACGTGCTTTTCAAGGAATTTATCGTTCAGTAACCCAAATAGGGTCTTGGTAAGTCCGTTATGACTCCTCCGAGCGACACAGACGATCTGGCTTCGGCCCTCGCGGACGCCGCGACCGACACGCCCGCGCCCAAGGCGGCCGGCGGCGATGCCGATGCCGATGCCATGGCCGCGGAATGGGAAGCCATGCTCGGCGGCGCCGATGACGGCGGCGACGACCTGTTGGGCGGCGGTGGCGGTGGCCGCGAGTCCACCCGCGTCCTGAACCAGGATGAAATCGACAGCCTGCTCGGCTTCGACGAAGCCAGCGACGAAGGCTCGGACCGCGCCGGCATCCAGGCGATCCTGAACTCCGCGCTCGTGTCCTACGAGCGCCTGCCCATGCTGGAAGTGGTGTTCGACCGCCTCGTCCGCATGATGACCACCTCGCTTCGCAATTTCACCTCGGACAACGTCGAAGTTTCGCTCGACGACATCCTGTCGCAGCGTTTCGGCGACTATCTGAACTCGATCCCGCTGCCGGCGATGCTGACCGTGTTCAAGGCCGAGGAATGGGACAATTTCGGCCTGATGACCGTGGATTCCTCGATGATCTACTCGATCGTCGACGTGCTCCTGGGCGGCCGGCGCGGCACCGCGGCGATGCGCGTCGAAGGCCGCCCCTACACCACCATCGAGCGCACGCTGGTCGAGCGCATGATCCACGTGGTGCTGGCCGATCTGTCGGCGGCGTTCGACCCGCTGTCGCCCGTGACCTTCCGTTTCGACCGGCTGGAGACCAACCCCCGGTTCGCCACGATCTCGCAGCCCTCCAACGCCGCCATCGTCGCGCGCCTGCGCATCGACATGGAAGACCGCGGCGGACGCCTCGAGATCCTGATCCCATTCGCCACCCTCGAACCGGTCCGCGAGCTTCTGCTGCAGATGTTCATGGGCGAAAAGTTCGGCCGTGACTCGATCTGGGAAACCCACTTGGCCGAGGAAATGTGGTTCACGGAAGTGCCGCTGGAGGCCGTGCTGGATACCCAGATGCTGCCCCTGTCCCGCGTGCTGGACATGAAGGTCGGCTCCAAGTTCCTGCTCAACGCCACGCCTGACTCACCCGTCGAGCTGCGCTGCGGCGACCAGCCCATGTTCGTGGGCAAGATGGGCCGCCGGGGCGCCAATATCGCCATCCGGGTCGATCAGCGCCGGCGCGCGGAAGCCAAGTAGCTTGTAACATTCACGAAGGCCCGGCCCGGCCATGCTTTGGATGCGCGCCTTGCGCGCGCGGGTTTTAGGGCCGGTTAACGGAATTTTATGGCCCTTTTGCCAAATTCCGGATGAAACTATCGCCTTACCTCGCGAGAGAGACGCGGACATGAACATGACGACCGGTATGATTCTCGACGTTGTCGTCATCGTTCTCCTGATGCCGACCATCGTCTACGCCGTGATTCTGAATCGCCGCCTGGCCGCCCTGCGCCGGTCGCGCGAGGAATTGTCCAAGGTGGTCAACAGCTTCAACGAAGCCACCATGCGGGCGGAAGCCGGCATCCCGAAGCTCAAGAAGGCCACCACCGAAGCCAATCACACCCTCAAGGAACGGGTCGACAAGGCCCAGACCCTGCGCGACGACCTGGCGTTCATGATCGAGCGCGCCGAGGAATTGGCGGCTCGTCTTGAAGGCGCCGTCCGCGCCGCCCGTGCCGAGGGCGTGCCCGCGGCTCCCGCTCCTGCCGCCAACTCCTATCCCGCCGCCGCCCCGCCACGCACCGTCGCGGCCGGGATCGGGGGCGCCATGGGTGAAGCTCCGGCACGTCCGCAAGCCGCTCCGGCGGGTACCTTGTCGGCGGTCACTTTGGCGCAAACCGCTGCTGGATTTGAAGAAACCGCCGCCGAATTGCGCAATGCCCTGGGCGCCGCCCGGGCCGAGGCGCGCATGAGCGGCGTTTCCGGTTCCATGGGCCCCATGGCCGGCGGTATCGGCGCCGCCCGCGCCAAGCGCGCGCTGGGTCCGGAACGCGGCCAGGCCACGCCCGAGCCGGGCCTCGACGAAGAACGCTCCGAAGCCGAGCGAGAACTGCTTAAAGCCCTGCAGTCCGCGCGTTAAAATACCAGCATGAGCATCATGACCCGCCAGCCCCGTCCCCGCGACCTGCGCGCCCAGGCCCAGGACTTGCGCGCCCAGATCGGCCGCGCGATGGAAAGCCGGGGCGGAAGCCGCGGCGAGCGCACGACCGAGGGCCACTTCAAGCAGGGGCCGGCGGTGCGCCTGCTGCCGGCGGTGATCATCGCCGCCGTGTTCCTGCTCGGCTTCGGCGTGCAGATCGTGGTGCAGGACATCGCCCACACCCGCACCGCGACCGTGAAGGTCGAACAACCCGCCGCCAATGCCGC
>JAIBCD010000069.1 GCA_019694335.1 Rhodospirillaceae bacterium
TGACCCAGAAATGCAGGCTAGCGCCGTTTTGCCTCAGTTTTCGGCCGGAGACGGTGAAGGAAATCACCGCGTCGCGCAAATCCAACTCTCCGCCGCCGACCGACGCGCAAGACGACCGCTGCTTATAATCCTCGCCCCGGGCCGGCGAGGTGCACCACAAAATCCCCAACACCATGTCGTGCGCGCCGATGCCGTTGAGTTGATTGCGGTCCCGGGCGAACGGCGCCTCGACGGCGAGGGCCGGGTCGCCCGTGGATTCCTCCCATTCCGCGGCTACCGATGTCGGCTGCCATTCTCCCCGGTGGCGGTAGAGGGGTTCGCGCCACCACCCCGTTAGAGGCGCAGGAACGGAAAGCCAGTCAGTCACCCGATCCAACGCCTTTGGGCCATCACCGTACTCAAAGCGGTACCTGGCACCAGGCGATGCCGCGGCCACCAGGCCGGCGAAAACGACGGCGTCGCAGCCGACATGATCGCCGGGGAGGGTTTCGGCGCGCACCCCCGCAACGGCCGCGTCATGCGCTTCGGTCCACGGAGGCGCCGCACCGGCGCTATCGCCGGCAACCAGCCTCGCGGCAGCACGCTCCTTATCCCGCGCGTAAAGGCGGGCGGCCAGCCGGCCGGCCATGGACGCGAGATCGCTCTGCCGGACAAACGGGCGGAAATCGCCGATCAGATACCCGGCCGCGACGATCTGTTTGAAGATTTCCCTGACCTCTCCGGTGCGGCCCGCCGAAATCAGCATGTTCGGCAGGCCGTAGGCGACCCGCCGGCGGGCATCGGCACCACCCCACCGCCAGATACCGAGCGCCAAATCGGCCGCCGTGGCACTGTCGGCATCCACCAGCATGCGCAGGAGCACGAGCGCCTGCATATCAGACGGACGCCGCGCCTTCACCGCGGCCGCGAGCGGCCGCCCCTCGATCGCCACGTCACCTGGAACAATCCCGAGACCGACTAGCAGCGCGCGCGCGCGCACGCGATCGCCCGAATGCAAGAGGGCAACAATTGCCCCTTCCGTCGCGGAGGCGTCGCCAGCGGCAATTCTTTGGGCGAGTTCTGTCGGCTCCGGCATCATAGAATGCTGTCACACAGTGTCGGGATTGTCCAACGCACCAGCCCCCGCGGCGATCGCATTGAGACCCAATCAACGGCATGATACGCAGGGGCATGCAAGGCGACCTCCTTTCCCGGCCGGACGTAGTTGAGCAAATTCGGCAAGCGCTGGACTATCCTCAGCTCGACATCGCCACGGCTGTCGCGAGCGGCGAACTCGTCGCCGCCGCCACTCCACCCCCCGGCTTCACGACACTTGTTCAACTTTCACCCGACACCATCGTTGCGATTGCGAGGTCGCTACGTTATCGCCACTTCTATTATCGCGAGGACGTCGCCGCCATCGACGCATACGAGCGACGGGGCGGGCGCTCATTCCCCGAGATCCTGGCGATCTTGCGCGCAAACACATACGCCAACGCCTTCTCCGACGCAAAAATCGCCGGATCGTATCTCGGCAAGGCCTATGGCTACGACATGCTGGCACGCGCCTACATGGGCCAGGTCATCGCCATGCGCAGGGACATGACGGCACATTTCCATCACTTCTTCGTTCAACACATCCTGCGCGAAAGCCTGACCCGCGATATCGACTGCGTCTTCGACCTGGGCAGCGGCAAGGGCGACATCCTGGCCGAACTGGCAGCGTCGGCCGGGCGCCCCGACGTCCAGTTCATCGGCGGCGAACTTGCCGAGCATGGCCGCGCCTGCCTCGACCGTTTCGCCGGCATGCTCGGGATGCGAAACCTCCGCAGCGCGCCGTTCGACATGCGCGCGCCGGATTTCAGCGTACTCGCGGGCTTCAAGAACGTACTGCTGATCAGCCACTATGCGCTGGTCTACCTCAACCCGTTCCGCGAATCCTTCTGGCGCGCAGCCTTTGCCACAACGCCAGCGGTGCGGGCCACGCTGCTCGAACCGGTCAGCTTCTCGGTTCCAGAACTCACTAACCGGCCACTTTTCAAGCTGCGCCAAGCGCGGGATTTCGGCCAGGCCGAGAATTTTATCGAGGTGCTGCGGAATCTTCAGGGGTCGGGCGAGCTCAGGATTACCGAAATCGTCCCGGACATCTCCGGGCTTTCGGCCCTGAGTTCACTCTCCCTCGTCCGCTTCGAGAAAACCCCTCCGTGACCTGGTCGAAAACGCCGAAAGCGTGGCGGAAGCGCCGAAAGCGGTTGTCCTTTCGGCTTCATAAAATATACTTTGGTCCGACTCCGATTCAGGATTTCCCATGCTCGAGATCGGCACCATCACGCTTTACCGCGAAAAGTCCGTTATCCATAAAATGGAGAACGGCCTGAGCGACGACGGCACCGACGAGGAACGCCAAGCGCCGGTTCTGTCGCTGCGCTCCAATCGCGTGACAATCCCGATCAAGACCAAGCTGGCGACCATCCCCGTGGTGGTGCGCGGCCACAACATCCCGGGCACCATGCGTATGGCCGCGGTGGTGGTGGATGAAATCCGCCGTGACCCGCAAGCCCTCCAGGATCCCACCGACGTGGATTGGGAAACCTTCTGGCGCCGCAGGATTTCCAAATACGAGAACGACTACATGCGCGAGGCCTGGGTGTCCGTGCATGTCGGCGGCACCCTGGCCTTCGCGAGCACCGAGGACGACAACGTCAAGGCCCTGGCCGAGATCGAGTCCCTGGCCGCCGGCGCCGACGTCACCGACGCGCTGGTGCAGGAAGCCGCCGCGAATGTCCTGGGCGCGCTCGAGGATTTGGTGGTGGAGCACGACAGCCAGACCGCCTTCGTGTTCACATCCACGCCGCAGTACCTGCGGGCCGCCATCCTGGAGCGCCGCGACCGCAAGACCGGCTCATACGCCATCGCCGTGTACCACCCGTCGCCGCAGCGGCCGGTGCGCCTCGCGGCGGTGATCAGCTTTGCCTCCGACCTGGCCGAGACCCTTACCCACAAGTCGTTCATCGACCGGATCCAAGACATGATCGCCGCCAATCAGATGCAGGATTCCCAAATCACGCCGGCGCAAATTCAGGCCACGCGCAATCGCCGCAAGGATTTGATCCAGCAGATCGAGGATTTCGAGCAGGCGAATAAGGTCGTGTACCGGCCGGAGCGCCCCAACCTCATCTAACCGGCACTCAGGGCTGGCCGTGCATCGACCGCAGCAGCAGCAGCCCGAGCAACGTGAGCAAGGCGCAGGCTTGCGCCGCGATCCGCAGACGCATCAGCTTGTTGCCGTATTTCCGGTTGAATTCGCCGCCCATGGCAAAGCCCGCGAGGCCCGTGGCCAGCACACCCAGCACCGACACCAGCGCCACGCCTAAAAGAATATTGAGAACTGCTTCCATCGGACGGTTCCAGAGCATCGTGCCGGAAAGCGGGTAACGGCTTCCGGCAAAAGCGATGCGACCAAACAATAAGCTAAATCACCCTGTGCAATTCCGAAATCACGCAGGGCGATTTCGTGTAAATATCGTGTAACAGATTAGTCCACCGCATGCGCCCTGTCACGGCGCGCGCACGACATAGCGATATGTCCGTCCATGTCTTTCGCACGCGCAACACGCAAAGCGCGTGATTCCCGGTTTGCGATACCGCAAGGACATTGCGGCCCAGAAACGCGGGCCCTATCCTGCCCGAGGGGAACGTGAAGGACGTCAGGGGGATCTCGTGCTAGGGCGCATTCTCGTCGTCGATGACAACACCATGGTGCGGGAGTCGTATACCGAACTCCTGCGTCATCGCGGTTACGACGTATTGCAGGCGGGCGACGGCGAACAAGCCCTGGACGCCGTGCGCACCAACGCCATCGACCTCGCGATCATCGACGTCATGATGCCCACCATGGGCGGCCTGGAATTCCGCCAGCGCCTGCAGGACGAAGCCCCTCAAGTCAAAACCATCCTGGTGACCGGCCAGCCGGACCGCGTCGAAGGCTTGGTCGAGGACGACCCCGATTTCCAGACCGGACGCGTCAGCATCCTCTACAAGCCGGTGCACCCGGTGATGCTGCTGGCCGAGATCGACAAGCGCCTGGCGGCCCGCGCGCAGGCGAGCTGCTTAAACTGAAAAGCTCTCGCCGCAGCCGCAGCGGCCTTTTTCGTTCGGGTTGTTGAACACAAACCCGCTTTCCATCTTGCTCTCGGCGTAGTCCAGCTCCGAGCCCAACAAGTACATCACCGCCTTGGGATCGATGAACACGGTCGCGCCGTCGCGCTCCACCATGTCCTCGAACTTGGCGCGGGTCTCGGCGTATTCCACGACGTAGGAGAAACCCGAACAGCCCTTGGCCGCGACACTGATGCGTACGCCGAGCACCGGCTTGGTCGCCTTGGCGACGATGTCCTTGATACGCTTCACGGCCGCGTCTGAAATACGGATCACCGACGGCGGCGGAGTCCGGGGTTTCACGGCAGACGGCGTTTGAGCGGCTTCCATGGTCACACCTTTGATATAGGCCGGAATCAGAACATGTCGAGGGCGACTTTGGCGACCTCGGACATGTTGGCCTGGGTCCAGGGCGGATCCCAGGTCAGCGTCACCGCCACCTCGCCCACGCCGTCGACACGCGCCACCGCTTCGGCCACTTCCTTGGGCAGCGAGCCCGCCACCGGGCAGGCCGGCGCGGTCAGGGTCATGGTGATGTCGACATTGCCGTTGGCCTGGGTCTTCATGTCGTAGATCAGCCCCAGGTCGTAAATGTTGACCGGGATTTCCGGGTCGTAGACCGACCGCATGGCCTCGATCACCGAATCCTCGGTGGCGCTGGGGACGTTTGGATCCTTGGGCACGCCGGCGGTGACGGTGGTGCCTTCCTTGGGCGGCTCGCCGTCGCCGGCGGGCATGTCATAAGGGGGCATCATGGAACCGGGCTCCTGCTTGTCATCAGAGTGTTTGTCGTCGTGCATGGGCTCATTTCTCAGTCGTCGCTTCGGGCTTTTTTATTTGCCCGCCTTCCGCGGGCGTTTTTATTTGCCCGCCTTCCGCGGGCGGGCCGTCCAGGCAGGACAGCAGCGCATGCCACGGCAAGGTCGCGCATTTCACCCGCACCGGAAATTGACGCACGCCCGAAAGCGCCGCGAGCTTCCCCAGATAGGGTTCCATCTCGGCCGGCGCATCCTTGCCGGTGCAAACATCGCGCACCGCATCCGCCAGCTTGCGCGCGGTGTCCAGCGACTGGCCCTTCAGGGCGTCGGTCATCATCGATGCCGAAGCGATCGAAATGGCGCAGCCTTTGCCTTCGAACGCGATGTCCGCGATCGTGCCTCGATCGACCTTGGCGGTAACCGTCACGCGGTCGCCGCACATCGGGTTGTTGCCCTGAGCCTTGCAAGTGTGGTGCTCAACCACACGGAAATTCCTGGGATGCTTGCCGTGATCCAGGATGATCTCCTGATACAGCGTGCGCAGATCGTCGCGAAGACCTTGCGCCCTTTGGGATTCGGCGTTCACAGCAGAACCTCCTGGGCGCGGCGCAGGGCGGCCACCAGGGCGTCCACCTCGGCGTGGGTGTTATAGAAGGCGAAGGACGCGCGCGTGGTGGCGCTGACGCCGAGCAGTTCCATCAGCGGCTGGGCGCAGTGATGGCCCGCGCGCACGCATACGCCCGAACGGTCGAGCACGGTCGCGAGGTCATGAGGGTGCGCGCCTTCCATGACGAAGGATTGCACCGCCGCCTTGTGGCGGGCCGTGCCGATCAATTTGATCCCAGGCACTTGCGCCAGCGCGGTCATGGCATAACGCAACAGTTCTTCCTCGTGGGCATTGGCCGCCGCGCGGTCGATGCTGTTCAGGTAATCGATGGCGGCCCCCAGGCCGATGGCGCCGACGATCGGCGGCGTGCCGGCCTCGAACTTGGCCGGCGCCGGCGCCCAGGTGGTCTTGGCGAAGGACACGCTCTCGATCATGTCGCCGCCACCCTGGTAGGGCGGCATGGCGTCGAGCAGCTCCGGCTTGGCCCACAGGATGCCGATGCCGGTGGGACCGTAGAGCTTGTGGCCCGAGAACACGTAAAAGTCGCAGCCCAGATCCCGCACGTCCACCGGCTGATGGACGATACCCTGGCAGCCGTCGAGCAGCACTCTGGCGCCCACGGCATGGGCAAGCCCCGCGATCTCGCGCACCGGCAATATGGTGCCGAGCACATTGGAGACATGGGCGACGGCGACCAGCTTGGTCCTCGGACCGATGATGGCGGCGAAGGCTCCGAGGTTGAAGCTGCCGTCCGCTTCCATGGGTGCAACCTTGAGCACGCAACCGGTGGCGTCGCGCAGCAATTGCCAGGGCACGATATTGGAGTGGTGCTCCACGGCGCTGAGGACGATTTCGTCGCCGGCCTTGATGAACGCGCGCCCGAAGCTGTGCGCCACCAGGTTGATGGCCTCGGTGGCGCCTTTGGTGAACACCACTTCCGACGGGCTGGCGGCGTTGATGAACCGCCGCACCTTCTCGCGGGCGTCCTCATAGGCGCGGGTCGCCATCTCCGACAGGTAATAGGCACCCCGATGCACATTGGCGTATTCGGTGCCGTAAGTACCGCTGATGGCGTCGATCACCGCCTGCGGTTTCTGGGCCGAGGCGGCGCTGTCCAGATACACCAGCGGCTTGCCATGCACCCGGCGCGCGAGGATCGGGAAGTCCGCGCGGACTTTATTCACGTCGAAGATCTTTGGCTGGGTCTGCGCGGTCATGCCGCCGCCTTCAGGCTGCGGCGCGAGAGCCAGCCCTGGATGTCGCGGGTGAACGCCGCGCGCAGGTTTTCATCTGTAATCCGGCCGGTGGCGTCGGCCAGGAAGGCCTCCACCAGCAGCATGCGGGCCGTGGCGGGGTCGATGCCGCGCGCGGCCAGATAGAACAGGTGGTTGGCGTCGATCTCGCCCGTGGCGGCGCCGTGGGCACACTGCACATCGTCGGCGTAGATCTCCAACTCCGGCTTGCAGTCGATCTGCGGACCGCGCCCCAGGAACAGCGCCTTATGCAGTTGCCGGGCGTCGGTCTTCTGCGCGTCCCGGGCGACATGGATGCGCCCCTGATAGACGCCGTGAGATCCGCCATCCACCACGCCCTTGAATACCTGGTTCGAGGCGCAGCCGGGCACATGATGGTCGATGCTGGTGGTGAAGTCGTGATGGCTGTGGCCATCCAGGGCATAGGCGCCGTTCAATTCCAGCGCCGCACCCGTCCCGCGCATCACTGCGTTCACTTCCTGCCGCACCAGCGCGCCACCGAGCCCCATGTGAAAGCCTTCGAACCGGCTGCGCGCCGCGAGCGCGATGCCAGTGGCCGCGAGGTGGAAGCTGTCGGGCTGTTCGGTCACCTGCACATAACGCTTCAGGCTGGCGCCCTCGGCCAAGTCGATTTCGGTGACCGGGTTGGCAAGAGTCGGCTGGCCGGGAAGGCCGCAATGAGTCTCAACCAGGGTCAGGGACGCGCCTTTATTCACGCTGATGAGCAGGCGCGGATGGAACGCGGCCGGCTGGCTGCCGGCGGCGGCGATGGAAATGAGATGGATGGTCTTGGCCGCCCGCGTGCTCACCCGCAGCGACAAGGTCTGCGACATGAAGGATGCATTGAGCGCCGCGAGTGGCGCCGATGCCGCGCTGGCGAGATGGCCCAGAAGGGCGCGGTCGGCAGTGGTGGAAAGTTCAACCCCGTCCAGCGTATCGGACAGATCGGCGCGCAAGATGCCGTTGACGAGCACGATGCGGGCCGCTCCCGGCAACTCCGCGATCTGCGGTGGCACGGCGGCGACATCGACGTCATCCGCCGCGGCTGCGGGAATGAAGGGCACCTTGGCCAACGTCCGCAACGGCGTGAACCGCCAGGATTCGTTCCTGGGCCCCGGCAGACCCTGCGGCTCGAACACCGCGCGCGCCTGTTCGCGGAACGCCGCCAGCGCCCTGTCGGCGGGCGCGGGCGTGCCGCGCGCGTAATCGGCGCCGAACGGGTGTTCCATGAGGCCACTGATCCTCTGGGCCGGTTTCATCAGGCGGCGGCTCCCTGATACTTGGCGTAGCCTTCGGCTTCCAGCTCCAACGCCAGTTCCTTGCCGCCGCTGGCGGCGATGCGCCCGTTCACCAGCACATGCACATGGTCGGGAACGATGTAATCGAGCAGGCGCTGGTAGTGCGTGATGACCAGGAACGCGCGGTCGGCCCGGCGCAGCGCGTTCACGCCGTCGGAGACGACCTTCAAGGCATCGATGTCGAGACCGGAATCGGTCTCGTCCAGGATCGCGACGCGTGGCTCGAGCAGGCTCATCTGCAGCACCTCGGCGCGCTTCTTCTCGCCGCCCGAGAACCCGACATTGAGCGCGCGCTTGATCATGTCGTCCGCCATCCCGAGCGCCTTGGTCCTGGATTTGACCAGCTTCAGGAACTCCATGGCGTCGATTTCGGGCTTGCCCTCGGCGCGGCGCTTGGCGTTGAGCGCGGTCTTGAGGAAGGAGGAGGTCGAGACGCCGGGGATTTCCACCGGGTACTGGAACGCGAGGAAAATGCCGGCGCGGGCGCGTTCATCCGCTTCCATGGCGAACACATCCCTGCCGTCCAGCAGCACTTCGCCCTGGGTCACGTCATAGCCGTCGCGGCCCGCGATCACGTTGGAGAGCGTGCTCTTGCCGGTGCCGTTGGGGCCCATGATGGCGTGAACTTCGCCGCCGTCGAGGGTGAGCGAAATCCCCTTCAGGATTTCCCGGTTACCGACCGAGACGTGCAGGTTCTTGATTTCAAGCAAAGCCATGTTCGTACTTTCTGTTAACCGACACTGCCTTCGAGGCTGATGCCCACCAATTTCTGGGCCTCCACCGCGAATTCCATGGGCAGGGTTTGCAGCACTTCCTTGCAGAAGCCGTTGACGATCAGGGACACCGCCTCTTCCTGGGTCATGCCGCGCTGCATGCAGTAGAACAGCTGGTCCTCGGAAATCTTGGAGGTGGTGGCCTCGTGCTCGGTGTGCGCCGTGGGATTTTTGGTTTCGATATAGGGCACGGTATGCGCGCCGCAGGTCGAGCCGATCAGCAGGCTATCGCACTGGGTGTAGTTGCGGGCGTTGTCGGCCTTGGCGCCGATGCGCACCAGGCCGCGATAGGTGTTGTCGGCGTGACCGGCCGAAATGCCTTTGGAGATGATCTTGGATTTCGTGTTCCTGCCCAGGTGGATCATTTTGGTGCCGGTGTCGGCCTGCTGGCGGTTGTTGGTGATGGCCACCGAGTAGAACTCGCCGGTGGAATTGTCGCCTTGCAGGATGCAGCTCGGGTACTTCCAGGTGATCGCCGAACCGGTTTCCACCTGGGTCCACATCACCTTTGAATTGCGGCCGCGGCAGGCGGCGCGCTTGGTGACGAAGTTGTAGATCCCGCCTTTGCCCTGGGCGTCGCCGGGGTACCAGTTCTGCACGGTCGAATACTTGATCTCGGCGTCGTCGAGCGCGACCAGTTCCACCACGGCGGCGTGCAGCTGGTTCTCGTCGCGCTGCGGCGCGGTGCAGCCTTCGAGGTAGCTCACGTAGGAGCCCTCGTCGGCGATGATCAGGGTGCGCTCGAACTGGCCGGTGTTCTTTTCGTTGATGCGGAAATAGGTCGACAGCTCCATCGGGCAGCGCAGGCCCTTGGGGATGTAGACGAACGACCCGTCGGTGAACACGGCCGCATTGAGGGTGGCGAAGAAGTTGTCGGTGTAAGGCACGACCGAGCCGAGGTACTTCTTCACCAGCTCGGGATGTTTGTGCACGGCTTCGGAGATCGGCATGAAGATCACGCCCATCTCTTCGAGTTTCTTTTTGTACGTGGTCGCGACCGAGACGCTGTCGAACACGGCGTCCACGGCCACACCCGCCAGCATCTGCTGCTCGAGCAACGGAATCCCCAGCTTTTTGTAGGTCTCGAGCAGCTTGGGGTCGACCTCGTCGAGGCTCGCGAGCTTCGCCTGTTTGGGCGCGGCGTAGTAGTAGGCGTCCTGGTAGTCGATTTTCGGATAGTGCAGCTTCGCCCAGGCGGGCTCCTCATCGGCCTGCGTCAGCCAATGACGGTAGGCCTTGAGCCGGCCTTCCAGCATCCAGTCCGGCTCGTTCTTCTTGGCCGAGATGAAACGGATGATGTCCTCGGACAGGCCCTTGGGCGCCTTGTCGCTCTCGATGTCGGTGACGAAGCCGTACTTGTACTGCTCGATCTCTTTCACCGTCGCGGCGGTCTCGCGGGTCACGGCCATGGCGCTTACTCCGCCGGTGCAGGCATGGCCTGCGCGGTCACCGGAGCACGCCCAAACATGGCCATGTCGGTCGCCATATCGGCGAGGGTGACTTCGGTCAGCGCGGCACGCACGGCGGCGTTGACCCGGTTCCACTTGCCCTGCACCGGGCACAGGCGCTCGATCGAGCAATGTTCGTCGGAGGTGTCGGCGCAGGCGGTGAGCGCGATCGGCCCCTCCACCGCCTGGATGACGTCGGCGATGGTGATGTCCTGGGCGGCCTTGCCGAGGGCGTAGCCGCCGCCAGCGCCCCGCCGGGAAGCGACCAGGCCAGCCTTGTTCAGGCTCTTCATGAGCTTCGCCACCGTGGGACCGGGGATACCGGTCTGTTCGGCCAGGTGCTGGCTGGACCGAACCTCGCGCGCGCGGGCGATCTCGATCAGGACCACCGTGGCGTAGTCAGTTAATTTATTGACTTTAAACATTTTTCCCGCGATTCGCTGGAAGTAGGACTAAAACAGTCCTGTTTACCCGGCTGTAATAGGGTCTGACGCATGCTGCTTCAAGGGAAAAATCCTCGCAATTTGGCAAGCAAGTCATGCCGTTATGGCCCGCCTGATTCTCCTCACCGAACCCGCCTTCAAGGACGCCCTGGCGGCCCGCCTGGCTGCGCCGGGGGTGATATTGGATTTGGCGCCCACCTTGGCCGACCTCGACCGCCTGCTTGCCGCAGGCACCAGGGACACGCGGCTGCTGTCCGTGGGCGCTGGCTTCGTTGTGCCGCAACGAATCCTCCAGGTCGTCGGCGCGGCCTATAACCTGCACCCTGGTCCGCCGGAGTATCCCGGCCTGTTCCCGTCCGTGTTCGCGCTTTACGACCGCGCGCCGCGCTTCGGCATCACGCTGCACGAGATGGCGCCCAAGGTCGATGAAGGCGCGATCGTCGCGGTGGACACCTACGACCTGCTGCCGTCCTGGGACCGCCTCGCCCTCGACAGCGCCACTTTTGGCGCAATGCTGAACATGATCGCGCGTTTGGCGCCCGCGCTCACCGATGTCGCGCGCCCGCTACCGCATCTTGGCGTGACCTGGGCGGGCATCAAACGCAGCCGCAAGGATTTCGATGTGCTTTGCGCCTTGCCGGAGGACGCCGACACCGCGGAATTCACGCGCCGCCTGCGCGCCGTGGGCGAAGGCCCCGACCATGCGATCACCCTCACCCGCTTCGGCCGGCGCTTCCGCCTGGTCAGCGGCCTGGAGGCCGGCGTGGTGCGCGCGGGCGTACGGATCTAGGCTTCGGCCCGCTTCACCGGGATACAGGCGACGATCAACGCCACCACCGCGAGGATGCACACGATCACCGGCCCCGCCGGCAAGTCCAGCACCGTGGTCGCGGCGAAACCCAGCACATAGCCCAGCAGCGCGATCAGATAGGCGACGCCCAGGCCCTTGTTGTCGGCGAAGCGGTGCACGCCGAGCGCGGGGACGATTAGCGTACCGAACACCAGGTACACGCCCACCAGCTGCACCGACACCGTCACCATCACCGCGAACACCACGTAGAACCCGATGCGGCCGATGCGCGCGCCGAAGCCGAACCAGGTTACCAGCAGCAGCGCGTAGATGATCGCCACTGGAATCAGGTCCGACCAGCCCACCCACAGGATCTGGCCCACCAGCAGGTCTTTCAGGTGTTCGCCGCCGTGAGGATTGGAGCTGAGCGCGATGATGCCGATGCTGGCGGTGATCACGAACAAGGTGCCGATCAGCGCTTCCTGGAACCGCCCGGCGAAACGCTCGGTCCAGGATAGCAGCCCGGCCGCAGCCAGAGCCGCGGCGCCGGCCGACAACTGCACGGAAAGATCGCCGGCGCCGTGCTCTCCGACGCCGGCGAGGATCACGCCCAGGCCGGCGGCCTGGGCGATGGCCAGATCCAGGAACACGATCCCCGAGCGCAGCACCTCGCGGCCCAATGGCACGCCGGTCAGGATCACGACGAGCCCGGCGACGAACGCCGGCGCGAAGATCAGAAGTGTTTCCATGGAGCTTCCTTAGTTTAGGGCCGCGAGCAGCTTTTTGATGGTGTCGTCATAGAGGCCCGTGAGCGTTTCGGCCTCCCTCGAGCCGCCGACCGTGAACGGCAAGGTCGCCACCGGGATCGACGCGTGCTCGGACATCCATTTGGACCCGCGGTCGTCCTCGTAGGCCGCCACCAGGATCATGCGCGGCTTTTCGGCTTTCACCTTGTCCAGCAACTCGGCGAGATACGAGGTGCTGGGCGCGATGCCCGGCTTGGGTTCGAGCGGCGCGATCTCGCGCATGCCCAGCCAATCGATCAGGTAGACCCAGCTCTTGTGCTGCACCAGGACCGGCACCCCCTTCAGGGCCGCCGCCTTCTGCTGCCAGCCGTCGATCGCGATCTTCCAGCGGGTCTCGAAAGCCGCCAAGTTGGCCTTGAAGGTCTCCGCACCCGCCGGATCGATGCGCGTAAACTGCTCGCTAAGCGCGGCCGCCACCGGCAGCATGTTGCGCGGATCGGTCTGGATGTGCGGATTACCGGCCGCGTGCACGTCGCCCAGGCTGCGGTCGAGCGCTTGCGGCGCCTCCTTCAGGCCGACAACGCGCGCGGCTTCGAAATATCCCGGCGTCCCCGGCTGCACCCTGGGATTGGCGCCCTGGCGCAAGAGCACCGGCAGCCAGCCCACTTCCAGCTCCGCCCCCGTGCATACCACCATGTCGGCGGCGCGCATGCGGGCGATCAGGCTGGGCCGGGCCTGGATCTGGTGTGGATCCTGGAGGCCGGTGGTGGCGCTGACGGCATCGACGCGATCGCCGCCCAGCTCCTTGGCGAGCGCGGTCCACTCGGGTTCGCAGGTGAGGATGGTGATCTTGGCTTCGGCGGCGCCCGCGGTGAGAAGGCCCAGGGCGGCGACGGCGGCGAATATGGTTTTCATGGCCTCGCTCCTAATAGGAATGCGCGGGATGCGCGCCGATGGTGGCGGTGTATTGCAGCAAGAACTGGTGATCGGCCCCGAACAGGCGCGAGCGGTCATAACTGTACTGTAAACGCAGGCGGCTGAACTCGGAGTGGTCGTATTCCAGCATCGCCGTGCTGCGGGTGGCGGTACGGCCCAGGGAATCGAGCGTGGAGCCCGCGAGCGCCACCGGCACGTTGCCGGCGTCGATCCAGTCGAAGCGGTAGCCGATGCGCCACTGCGGCTGGAACTGGTAGATCATCTGACCGTAGGCGCCATAATCGACGCGGTCCACATGAATGCCGTTGAACACGCCATCGATGTGGTTGCGCAGGGCCTCGGCCTGGAACTTGAAATTCCGGTTCACGGGATTGCCGTTGGGCGCCCACTTCACGACCAAGTGGGCGATGCCGACATCGGTCTTGCCGTTGAAGAGGTCCGGCGTGGACCCGGTCTCGCGGCCGTTGGCGTCGGTCCACAGCCACGACACCCCGGTCTGGTAACTGATCTCGGTGCCGATGTCGTCGCCGGCGCGCATATATGCCGACTTCGCGCCCAGGCCGTTGTTGGCCGCGCCCGCGCCCGGAAACTCTTCGCCGCGCATGACTTCGGCGCCGAAGCGCAGGTAGGTCGCGGTCGGGGCGAGCCAGGTGAGCCGGACACCGATGTCCTTGAGCCCGTTGGCGAGGAACGCGCGGTAGGCCAAGGGCCGGTCGGCGAAGTCGTCGGCGTGGTCATGGAAGGAATTGAGGTAGCCGATATCGGACAGGAACTTCCCGGCCGTGGCCTGGAAGCCGCCGGGCAAGGACAGGGTTTGGATGAAGGCTTCCTCGAGCCCCACGTCCGTCTCACTGCCGTTCTGGCCCAGGGAAAAGGTCAAGCTGCCCATGAACAGGTCATCGACATTGGCCTGGGCGTTGAGTTCCGCCTCGCCCAGGAACAGGCCGCGCTGACCGGGCCCTTCGCCGCCCAGCGGGAAACCCGCGAGGGCGTAAGTCCCCGGGTTCTTGCTGAAGGCGCCGAGTTTGCCGTCGAGCACGCCGCTGATGGCCGGGTTGAAGGAGTTGGCCGACGACGGCGGCGCGGGCGGCGGCGCGCTGGCCGCCTGGGCGGCGGCCTGCGCGGTGGTGGCCGCGCGCGTCGCGGCGTCGGTGGCGGCCTTGGCGGTCGCCTCGGCCTTGGCGAGCCGGTCCTCGAGATCCTTGATGCGCGCGGCGTCTTCGAGCCGGCGCTGGTTCAAGGTATCGATCTGTTTGCGGATCTCGGCGAGATCCGCATCAGCTGCGAAGGCAGGAATGCTCGTAAATAGTCCCAGCGCCACAAGGGCGCTTCGTCCTGACACGGACATAGTTCTCTCCTGAACATTGGAAAATGCCGCGCAAGGGCAAAGACCCGCGCGGCGCCAAGGGATTCAGAAGCGGGCGGGAGGCGCCCTGGAACGGAAGGAAGACGGAACGCGCGCGCGCACCGGCGCGGCCGCGGTGGTTTGCGCGACGACCGCAAGCAGGATGAAGACCGGCAGCACCAGGAGCGGCGCGGCGGGTCCGGTGGCCATCCCGGCCGCGACCTGGCACAGGGCGCAGTCGTCGGTCGTGACCACATCGGGGCGCATGTGATGCTGCGCCTGGTGCAGCATCAGGCCGAGCTGGGCGGCGATCAAAAGGCCAGCAACCAACGCCCACAGGCGCGGACTCATCCAGCGGCGCGGAGCAGTGACGGCGGCGATCTGTCGGGCCAGACGGGACAGCACTTACGTTTGCTCGGGTTTCAGATGTGTTGCAGTGCGCTCAGCTTAAGCCAAGGCGGTCGCGTTTGAACAGGGCCCCATTGTTACCCGAGTGCTTACTTTGTTGCGAGACATTCGCTGAAACTCCGGCCAAGGCCGCGCATCAGCTCAAAATAGAGGGCCGGGCCGGGGGTTAGCGCGGCCCCCTCGGGATCGAGCACAGCGGTTTTTATGCGGCCCTCGCCGCTCAGCGTGGCGATCAACTTGGGCTCGAACTGGGGTTCGGTGAACAGGCAGACGATGTCGTTCCGGGCAATCCGGACACGCAAGGCGTCGATCCGCCGCGCACCCGGTGGGCGCTCGGGGCCGAGCGTCACCGCGCCTACGCCAGCGAGGCCGTAGCGCCTCTCGAAATACTGGGTAGCGTCGTGGAAGACGATAAACGGCCGGTCGCGCACCGGCGCCAGCAGGGCCTGCAGCTCGCCGTCGAGGGCATCGAGGTCGGCGGCCAGCGCCCTGAGGTTGGCGCCGTAGCGCGCGGCGTCGGCGGGGTCGGCGGCGCTCAAGGCCGTCGCCATCGCGCGCGCGATCGCCTGGGCATTGGCGATATCCAGCCAGACATGCGGATCGACGGCCGCATCTTTCTGTTGGACGGAGCTATCCCACAAACCGCCAGTGCGGCCGCGCAGGGGCATAACACCCGGCACGGCCATGAGCGGAATCGCCCGCGCACGTATCGAAGCCAGGGGCTGCACGAGGAAAACCTCGAACGCGGGCCCCATCCAGAACACCACATCGGCGCCTTCCAAGGCGCGCATGTCCGACGGCTTGAGGCTGTAACTGTGCGGCGAGGCCGTGCCCGTCACCAGCAACGCGGGCGCGGTCACGCCCGCGGTCACCCGCGCCGCCAATCCCTGCAGGGGCTTGATCGAGACCGCGACCTTGGGCGCCGCCAGCGCGGGAATGCTCGCGAACAGCAGGGCGATCGCACAAAAACGCAGCAAAACCATAGGCCTCAACACCCTTCCCGGCGGCGCCGGGGCATCGTATATGTAACGTTATAACATTTTGAACCACGGACACCATGGTCTCTCGCGCCTTTCCGACACCGGGCCACGACCACGGCGCCTGCGCCGCCCAGGCATTGGCCGCCGCCGAGAAGCTGTGCCAGGCACGCGGTGCGCGCCTCACCGCCGTACGCCGCAAGGTCTTGAGCCTGGTGTGGCAAAGCCATGCGCCGGTGGGCGCCTACGACCTGCTCGCGCGCCTCAACAAGGGGGGCGGCAAAATCGCACCTATCGCCGTTTACCGCGCGCTCGATTTCCTGATGGCGCAGGGGCTGGTCCATCGCCTCGCCAGCATCAACGCCTATATGGGGTGCGCCCACATCGGACATGATCACGCTGCGCAATTCCTGATCTGCAAGGACTGCGGCTGCGCCGCCGAGCTGGAGAGCCCGGCGCTGCGCAAGGCGCTCGTCAAGGCGGTCGCGGGCCGCGGCTTCACCATCGACCGCGAGATCGTCGAGATCAGCGGCCTCTGCCCACACTGCAAGGCTTCCTGAGCATGGCCACAATCGCCAACATCGATGCGCCCTCCGCCGGCGCGCTGATCGCGCTGCGTCATGGCTGCATCTCGCGCGGCGGCCGGAAAATCCTCGACAATGTCGACTTCACGGTGGACCGCGGCGAGATCGTCACCCTGATCGGCCCCAACGGCGCCGGCAAATCCACGCTGGTCAAGGCGGCCCTCGGTCTGGAGCGCCTGGACTCCGGCGCGCTCTGGCGGGCGCCCGATCTCACGGTCGGTTATCAGCCGCAGAAGTACAGCCTCGATCCGGCGTTACCGCTATCGGTGCGGCGGCTGGTCACCCTTAACTCTGCCGCGCCCGCGGACCGGATCAAGGACACTCTCGCCTTGTTCCGCCTGGAACGTCTGGAGGATGCCGACATCCATACCTTGTCAGGCGGCGAGTTGCAGCGGGCAATGCTCGCCCGGGCGTTCCTGCGCGCACCCAATCTGCTGGTGCTCGACGAACCCAGCCAGAATCTGGACGTCGGCGGCACCATGGAGATTTACCGCCTGATCGCAGACGTCCGCAAAACCAGCGGCTGCGCCGTGCTGGTGGTGTCCCACGACCTGAACGTGGTGATGGCCGCGACCGACAAGGTGTATTGCCTCAACACCCACCTGTGCTGCTCGGGCCCGCCCGAGGACGTGGGCCGGCACAAGGCATTCCTGGACCTGTTCGGCGCCGCAGCGGCGCACACCCTCGCGATCTATCCGCACCACCACGACCACGAACACGCACCCGATGGAAGCATCGCTCCGCCCTCACACGGACATGACCATGCGCATGGTCGCCACCATCACCACGGCCATCATCATGACCGATAGTTTCCTCCTGCGCGCGGTGTTGGCCGGGACCGGCGTCGCACTGGCCGCCGGGCCGCTTGGCTGCTTCATCATCTGGCGGCGCATGGCTTATTTCGGCGACACCCTCTCGCACGCGGGCCTGACCGGCGTGGCGCTCGGCCTCTTGATCGGCGTCGGCCCGACCGTGGGTATGGCCGCGGTCGGCGCCGGCGCCGGCGTCCTGCTGCTCCTGCTCCAGCGTCAACGGCGCATCCCCGCCGACACCTTGCTCGGGATTCTTTCGCACGCGGCACTTGCCTGCGGCCTGATCGCCATGAGCTTCATGGATAAGGTGCGCGTCGACCTGTTCGGCTACCTGTTCGGCGACATCCTGGCGGTGGGCTGGACCGACATCGCCGTGGTCTACGGCGGTGCAATTCTTGTGCTCGGCGCTTTGGCCTTCCACTGGCGCGCGCTGATCACGCTCACGATCCACGAAGACATGGCGGCGGCGGAAGGCGTGCCGGTCGCGCGTACACGCTTCCTGTTCACCCTGATG
>JAIBCD010000070.1 GCA_019694335.1 Rhodospirillaceae bacterium
GGCCGCCTGCGCCGCGCGGCCCGCGCCCGCGGCATCGAGCTCGTCACCGACCCCGCCCAGGACACCGCCAGCCCGATCCTCGGCCTGGCCTGGCGCATCAACGAAAACCGGCCCTGGTACCACGCCTACATCCTGTCGGCGGTGGCGGTCAGCCTGGTGGCGATCGTGGTCAAATGGCTCGACGGCGTGGTCGCTTCCGAGAGTCTCGCGGTCCTGTTCCTGACGGCGGTGGTCTACAGCGCCAACGCCTACGGCATGGGCGCGGCCATGTTCACCTCGATCCTGAGCGTCGGCCTGTTCGACTATTTTTTCCAGACGCCGCGCTACGAACTGCAGCCTACCTCGCCCCAGGACATCCTGCTGCTGGTGCCATTCCTGACCATCGCCGCCATCACCAGCAACCTCTCCAGCGGGTTGCGCCGGCAGGTGGTCCGCTCGCAACGCCAGGCGCGCGAGGCCCGCGCCCTGTTCCAGCTCACCCGCGATATCGCGGTCGCCCCGGACACCGCCGCGATTTTCCAGGCCATCATCCAGCAGTGCAGCGACATCTTCGACTGCTCGGCGGTGCTGCTGACACCCACGTCCGGCGCCGGCGGCGAGGTGCTGTCGCTGGCCTCGGCCCGCGCCCGCGCCGCCACGTTGCAGGCGGCCTATCCGCTGGGCAGCGTGCTCAGCCAGGAAGAGATCGAGGCCGCGCGCTGGGCCTACGCCTACACCGCGCCGGCCGGGCGCGGCACGCGCGTGAAGCCCGAACTGGAGATGACCTTGCAGCCGTTGGAGACCAGCGACGGCACGGTAGCGGTGCTGGCCTTGAAGAACGTGCCGAAGGAAACACTTGCCTCGCCCGGATTCCGCCGATTGATCGGCTCCATCTGCCGCCTGGCGGCGCTGGCGGTCGAGCACACCCTGCGCAAACGCGAAGTCGAGAACGCGCGCGTGGTGTCGCAAACCGAAGGCCTGCGCTCGGCCTTGCTTACCTCGATCTCCCACGACTTCGGCACGCCGCTGGCGTCCATCATCGGCTCGGCTTCCAGCCTGATCTCCTATGGCAAGACCTATTCGTTCGACGTCGTGCAGGAACTGCTGATCACCATCCTCGAGGAAGCCGAACGCCTCAACCGGTTCGTGAAAAACGTGCTGCAGATGACGCGCCTGGAATCCGGCGCATTGGTGCCACGCCTGCAATGGGCCGATGTCGGCGACCTGATCGCCACGGCGCTGGACGCCGCCCACCGCCGCCTGCAACGGCACGAGATCTACGCCGATGTACCGGACATGCTGCCGCTGGTGAACGTCGATTTCGTGCTGATGGAAAGCGTTCTGGTCAACCTGCTCGACAATGCCGCCAAATATTCCGGCCCCGAGACCGACATCCATGTCGTCGCCAAGCGCACCGGCGACGAGGTGGTGATCGAGATCACCGACCAGGGCCGCGGCATCGCGGCCGAGGAACTGGGCGCGGTGTTCGACAAATTCTACCGTACCCGCCAGCGGGACCGCACCGTGCCGGGGACCGGCCTGGGCCTCGCGATCTGCAAAGGCATCGTCGAGGCCCACGGCGGCACCATCGAGGCCTTGAGCGAGGGCCTCGGCCGTGGCACCACCATCCGCATCCGTCTGCCGGTGAAGGCGCCCGACGTGGCCGCCATCGCGGAGGTGTAACGTGGCCGGGCCGAAAGTCCTGATCGTCGACGACGAACCGCAGATCCGCCGGTTCCTGCGCGCGAGCCTGCAGGCGCACGACTACGACGTGCTGGAAGCCGAGAACGGCAAGGAAGCGGTCAAGGCCTGCACGGTGCAGAAGCCCGACCTCGTGATCCTCGACCTCGGCCTGCCCGACATGGACGGCCTCGACGTGCTCAAGACCTTGCGCGAATGGTCAACCGTGCCGGTGATCGTGCTGTCGATCCGCTCCGACGACCAGGACAAGATCGGGGCGCTGGACCGCGGCGCCAATGACTATGTCACCAAGCCCTTCAGCATGGGCGAACTTCTGGCACGCATGCGCGTGGCTCTCCGGCAAGGGCGCGGCGACGCCGACGCCGGGCCGGTGGTGGTGGCGGGCGACATCGCCATCGACCTCGCCAAGCGGCTGGTCAGCTTCGCGGGCCAACCCATCAAGCTCTCGCGCAAGGAATACGACCTCCTGCGTATCCTCGCCTCGCACCCCGGCAAAGTGATCACGCACCAGCAGCTTTTGCAGGAAGTGTGGGGGCCGGCCTATGTCGAGGAAACGCAGTACTTGCGCGTCTACATCGGGCAGTTGCGCCAGAAACTGGAACGCAATCCCGCCGAACCGCAACGGCTGATCACGGAACCGGGCGTGGGGTACCGGCTGCAGGTCGGCTAGGCGCGGGCCTTAAAAGAAAAGAGCCCCGCAGTGAATTCCTTTCACTGCGGGGCTTCAGTTTCCACTGGCGGCTGTTTGGGGGGATGGGAGACGCCGGACCAGTGGGATTCAAGAAACTCTAGAAATTCGGGAACGTTTGAAATCTCAAGCGAGCGCCATCGCGGCGTCGAGGCCGAGGGCATTGCGAAGATGGGCACGGCCGCGCGACAGACGCGATTTCACGGTGCCGACCGGCTCCCTCAGGATTTCCGCCATGCGGTGCTGCGAGCCTTCGTGGATGCCGAGCACCACGATCGCCTGGCGTTCGCCGGCGGACAGGCCGCACAGCGCCTTGACGGTTTCCTTCAGGAACACGCGGTTGATCTGGCGCGGCCGCTCGATGTGCTGGCTCATGTCGCTGTTCATGGCGACGTAGCGCTGGTCGAGGGCCTGGCGGCGCTTCTGGCTCACGAACAGGTTGCGCATCAGGGTGAACAGCCACGACTTGAGGCTGGTGCCTTCCTGATAGAGCGATTGTTTGACCAGCGCGCGTTCGACACAGTCCTGCACCAGGTCATGCGCGTCATCTTCGTTGCGCGTCAGCACGCGGGCGAACCGCGTCAGGTCCGGGAGCAGGGTCTGCATCTCTGAGGTGAAGGCGGTCAGTTGCTTCTGCATAGCGATCCTCCATGGCGTCAGTGAGAGGAGGTTCGCGCGAGTTCGCGTAAAGGTTCGATGTGGATTGCGGCGCGACCGCATAAAGAAAACATCAAAATCGGACGGCGGCGGGCCGCCGACGGAGCGCCCGGCCTCGCTATAAATTATTGATTTATAATGGAAAGATGACGATCCCAGGCGTGTTTGCCAGGGATAAAGGCCTATAGCCGGCGGCCGAGGCGCATAGGCCCCAAAGCGAGCCCGCCCAGCCCCAGGACGCCCAGCAGGAGGGCCGCGCCGTCGAGACTGAGGCGCATCGCGGTGGTGGCGTCGGGCTTGGCGCTATAGAGGTCGAGCAGCACGGCGCAGACGATGGCGAGATAGGCAAAATACTTGAAGGGCATGCGCGATCCGCACCCTATTCCGGGTGTCCCTGTTTTTGGCGGTCCCACGAGTCCGGACAGCAACGCACTAAATCGTAACGCGTTGCACGGGTGGGGATGACACAACCCGAAATCTGCATAAGGTATTGTTTCTTAATTATATATTCAGGGTCACGAATTCTGTAACAAACTTCCGGCCTTTAACCTTTTCGCCCAAAGGTAGTGGTGATAGCGTCTGCGGACCTGGCCGGCAGGACGTTGTCCCGGGGACGCCGAGGGGGAAATGGCGGGCGCGACCTTCGAACGTATCGCCTTGAATCGCGTGACCTTCGGGGCGCGCGACGTGGATGTTGCCCTGGTCGCGCAGAACGGCTGGGCGCAGTGGGTGGCCGACCAGCTGGCGCCCCCCAAAGGCGACGACCCCGACCTGGACCGCTACCTGCGGTCCCTCACCTTCCCGATCCAGTACGACGCCTACGACGAGGACACGCTCAACTATCACTGGAAGGCGGTCAACGAACCCGACCGCCCGCTCCGGTACCTGTTTTCATCGCTCGAGCAGATCTGGGATTTCACGCGCCGGACACCGTGGACGGTGTCGTTCGCCGAGACCACGCGGCTGGAGATGGAGCTGTGCTCGTCGATCTATATCCGCAACGCCCACAGCAAGTACCAGCTGCGCGAGTTCATGAGCGACTTCTGGCTGAACCACTTCAGCATCGGCAAGGGCAAGGGCCCCAAGGTCTCGAACCCGCTGGTGGTCTACGACCGCGACGTGATCCGCCCCAATGTGTTCGGCAATTTCCGCCAGCTGCTGGAGGCGGTGTGCTGCTCAACGTCGATGCTGTGGTACCTCGACAACGCCGGCAGCAGCGCGGCCCTGCCCAACGAGAATTATGCGCGCGAGCTGATGGAACTGCACACCATGGGCGCGGGCGCCTACTTCGGCAAGAACCCAGGCGGCGGCGACGTCAGCGCCAAGGGCTTCACAGACAACGACATCCTGCAGGCATCGCGCGCCTTGTCCGGCTGGACGTTCCAATACGGCCAACCCTTCTCGACCAGCGAAGACGGCACGTTCTTCTTCAACATCTGGCAGCACAACGAAACCGCCGGCAAATTCCTGGGCTTCGACCTCTCGACCCTCAAGGGGCAGGCCCAGGGCCAGAAGGTTCTCGATCTGGTCGCCAACCACCCCGCCACCGCGCCGTTCGTCTGCGGCAAGCTGTGCCGGCGCATCTTCGGCGATACGCCGCCGCAAGCGGCGATCGACCGCGCCGTCGCGGCCTGGAACGCACATCGCGACAAACCCGACCACTTGAAGCGCGTGATGAGCGCGATCCTCCTCGACGGGCCCGAGATCGGCACGGGCCCCGCGCTCAAGGTGCGCCGGCCTTACGAACGCTTCATCGCCATGGTCAGGACCACCGATATCGTCCTGCAAGCCGGCTGGAACTATATCAACTTCTTCTGGGATCTTTCCGACAGCCCGTTCATCTGGCCGACGCCGGACGGCCGGCCGGACACCAATGCTTTCTGGCTCACCACTTATGCCCATGTGGTGACCTGGCAGTACCTGCAGGAACTCGGCCAGCCGGGCGGCCCGAAACTCACGTTCGCCGAGCAGACTCCGGCCGCGGCGTTCCGCGCGCCGGAGGCGCTGGTGGATTACTGGGTGCGCCGCATGATCGGCTACCCGCTGTCGCCGGCCGCGATGGATGCGCTGGCCGCCCTGGTCACCGAGGTCGGCCTGACGCCGCCGCCGGGCGGAACGCAGTATTGGAACGAGTCTTTCGCGCGCAAGATTATCGCCACCATCGCCGCCGCACCCGAATTCGTGATGAGGTAGGAAAATGACCCTCTCACGCCGCAGGTTCCTCGCCGCCTCTGTTGCTTCGGGCGCCGCCACCGGCCTGGTGCCGCTCGCACCCGGCCTCAACGTCGCCTTCGGCGCCAGCAACGAGGCGGACATCGTCTCCGGCAACCAGGTGTTGATCTTCCTGTTCCTGCGCTTCGGCATGGACGGATTATCCCTGATCGCTCCGGCCGAGGACGGGGCGTACCGCGACAACCGCCCAACCATCGGCCTGACCACCAGCGGCCCAGGCGCCGCGCCCTACCTCGACACCTATCAGGGCGTTCCGTTCTTCATCAATCCGGCCGCGCGCCAGCTCAAGGCGATGTACGACGCGAAGTCCCTGGCGGTGGTCCATGCCGCCGGCGTTCCCACCGAACTGCGCAGCCATTTCGAAGTGCAGGCGATGGTCGGCCAAGGCATCGGGCTCACCGAACCCACGCCCAGCCGCGGCACCGGCTGGCTCGCACGCCATTTGCTGGCCAAGAAAACCGCGCGCTCGGATTTTTCCGCGGTCTCCGACGGCACCGGCATGACTACGTCGCTCGAAGGCCTGGGCGGCACCTTGTCCTTCAGCAACCTCGCCGGCCTGGGCGGCGCGCTTTACGGCCGTTTCGCCGACGCGATCACCGCCATGCACCCCGGCGACAGCCCGCTGGAACTCTCGGTGCAGAAAGCCGTGCGCGTGGCCGCGGCGGTGCGCGCGAAAGCCAACGCGATCCCGGTCGGCCCGCCCAACGGCAACTACACTTATGGCGGGCTCTCGAACGTGCTGCGCCCCCTGGCGCAGGTGATCAAGATGGACGTGGGCGTGGAACTGGCAACCGCGGACTTCCTGGGCTGGGACCACCACGAATTCCTCATCAACGCCTTCCCGCAGCAGGCCAGCGAGTTGGGCAACGCGCTGTTCGCCTTCAACGACGATCTCGGCGCACATGCCAAGCGCGTGACCGTGGTGATGATGACCGAGTTCGGGCGGCGCGTGCGCGAGAATGCCAACAACGGCACCGACCACGGCGCCGGCGCCGTGATGCTGGTGCAAGGCGCCGGGGTCAACGGCGGCAAGATGTACGGCGACTGGCCGGGTCTCAAGGACAGCCAGCTCGATCAGGGCGATCTCGCCGTGACCACCGACTACCGGCGCGTCCTGTCCGAAGTCCTGGTGAAGCGCCAGGGCCAGACCGCCATCGACAGCGTATTTCCGACGGTGCCTTACAGCCCCTTGGGCGTTTTCACGTAGGCTTTTATCCGCCGCCACATCGCGCGCCATCTTGTCCGGGGCGGGGCGCGGCCCGGCGCGAACGCGGTTTGGTCGTCTGAAGCCGGTGAACTCATAGGAATTCGGCCGCTTACACGGCGTGACGGATTTCCGCTTCGGGAACCGCCGACTCTTCCGGCTGGAGAGTATGCAGCGGCGGCAGGCGCAGGAGCTGCGGCCAGGTGGCCGCCACGGCCAGCACCACCAAGATGGTGCCGATGCCGCCGCCCACGACCGCCGGCACCGTGCCGAAGAGACCGGCGGTCAGCCCGCTTTCAAAGGTGCCGAACTCGTTCGAGAACCCGATGAACACGTAGTTTATGGCGCTGACCCGGCCGCGCAGGCGGTCGGGTGTCAGGCTTTGCTCCAGGGTCAGGCGCACCACCACGCTCACGGAGTCGAAAGCCCCGGTCAGGAACAGGCAGAACGCCGAGAGGGCGAAATTGGTGGCGATGCCAAATCCGATCGTCGCCAGGCCGAAGCCGATCACCGCGACCATCAAGGCCTGGCCGGGCTTGGCCCAGGGTTTGATGCGGGTCTGCACCAGCGCCATCATCAGGCTGCCGACCGCCGGCGCGGCGCGCAGCCAGCCCAGGCCTTCGGGCCCGACGTGCAGGATATCCTTGGCGTAGACCGGCAGCAGCGCCACCGCGCCGCCCAAGAGGACCGCGAACATGTCGAGCGTGATCGCGGCCAGAAACACCGGCGTGCGGCGGATGAAGGTGAACCCGGCGAACAGATCGGCGACGGACCGCTTTCCGGGCGCGGCCTCGGGGCGCAACGCGGGCAGCCGCAAAAAGCACGCGACGAACACCACCTGGCCGACAGTCGCGGCGGCATAGGCCGTGGTGGCGCCGCCGGTGGCCGCGATGATCAGGCCGCCGAGCGCCGGCCCCACCACCGAAGCGAACTGATAGGCCGAGGACATCCAGGCGGAAGCGCGCGCGAAGTGCGCCCGGTCGATGAGCTGCGGCAGGACGGTGGCGATGGAAGCACTGGAGAACGCCCGCGCGGTGCCGACCGCGAGCAACAGGCCGTAGATCATCCACACCGGTCCGTCCAGGTAGGCCACCAGCGCGAGCCCAAGTGCGGCGAACGCCAGGAGTCCCTGAGCGAAGATCGCGATGTTGCGCCGGGAATAGCGGTCGGCGGCGTTGCCGGCGACCAAGGTCAGCGCCACCACCGGCGCCAGTTCGAACAGGCCGACCAGGCCCAGGGACAGTGCGCTGCCGGTGCGCTCGTAGAGCTGCCACCCGACCGCGACGTTGATGATCTGCTGGCTCAAGGCGGCCGAACAGCGGCCGATGGCCACCGGCGCGACATAGGGCACACGCAACGGAGAGAAGGACTCTGGAGAAGTCATCCCGGTAAAATACCGCCCGACAGCAGGAGGGCGTCAGGCCGCTTCCGCGGGAGGATGTTTCTGTGTGTCGGCATCACGGCCCGCATCATGGGGCGGACCGTCGGGTGCAGGCAAGGCCTTGGTCTTGGCGCCCGCCGTCTTGGCGGCATCCTGCTCCAGCTTGCGCGCCGGGAATCTGAGAACCACCCGCAGGCCCGGCCGGTTGTCTTCCAGCTTGAGCTCGAGGTTGTGCGAACGCGCGACCGCGGCCGCCAGCGACAACCCCAGCCCGCTCCCGGGTGAAGTACGGCTTTGCTCCATGCGGAACAGGCGTTCCAGCACTTTGCCTTTGAATTCATCGGGAATCCCGGGTCCGGTGTCGGCAACGACGAAGGCGGGGCGGCCTTCGAGGTTGGTGAGCGTCAGAGTCACCGCCCCCGCGGGTGTGTATTTGATGGCGTTGTCGACGACATCCGCCAGGGCCTGCGCGAGCAGATCGCGGTCGCCGCGCGCGGCCAGGCCGGGCTCGAGCTGGGTGACGAAGGACAGTCCTTTCTCTTCGGCCAGGGCGCCGTAGAGATCGGCCACGTCCTCGGCGATGGCGTGCAGATCGATCTCGACGAACGACTGCTGCGCCCCGGCTTCGGCGCGGGCGATGCGCAGCAGGGCGGCGAAGGTCGAGAGCAGGCTCTCGGCATCGGCGAGCGCGTCCTCGATGGTCTCGCGTTCCGCCGGATCCTTGAGGTGGCGTAGCAGGCTTTCGAGCCGCGAGCGGAGCCGCGTGAGCGGCGTGCGCAGGTCGTGGGCGATGTTGTCCGAAACCTGCTGCATGCCGCGCATCAGCCGCTCGATCTGATCGAGCATTTCATTGATGTTCGACGACAGCTGGCCAAGTTCGTCGTCGCGCCGCGCCTCGGGCACACGCTGGGTCAGGTCGCCCGACATGATGCGGCGGCAGGTGCGGTTGATGGATTCGATGCGCCGCACCACCGTGCGGCTGAAAATGAACCCGCCGAGGATGCCGAGCGCCAGCGTCACCGCCAGGCCGATGTTGACCGAGCCCAGGAGCCGGGCACGCAGCTGGTTGACGCTGCGGATATCGCGGCCCACCAGCAGGCGGAAGCCGCCGTTGAGCAGGTACTGCTTGGCGCGCACATCGGCGGTCTCGGGCGTGGCGGCGCGCAGGTCGTTGATGGCGAAATTCAGCCAGACGTCCTGGGCCTCCACGCGCTGCGGCCAGGACTGGAGGTTGCCGGTGATGCGCCGGCCGAGCGGATCCACCAGAAGGTAGATGCCGTCGCGATTGGTGCCGGGGTCCGAGCGGCGATTGACCGAATTGATCAGGCAGATGATGCACGACCCGCCATAGCTGTCCACGAAGCCGCTGACATCGGCCTCCACCGCCGCTTCCGCCTGCTGGACCGCGAAACCGGCGGTGGCCCAGAACACGAAATAGAACAGCGCGCTCACCGATACGCCGAAGACCAGGGTGTAAGCCAGCGCGAGCCGGAAGGTGATGGAATCGAAGATGCGCCGGAATTTCTTCATGAATTATTTCTTCATGCGGGCGGTGTCCGGCGCTCCCGAAATCAGGCCGCGGGGTCGAGCTTGTAGCCGGCGCCGCGCACGGTTTGCAGGATCGGCTTGTCGAACGGCTTGTCGATTTTCTGGCGCAGGCGGCTGATGTGCACGTCGATCACGTTGGTCTGCGGATCGAAGTGATATTCCCAGACGTTTTCGAGCAGCATGGTGCGGGTCACCACCTGACCGGCATGGCGCATCAGGTACTCCAGCAGGCGAAACTCGCGCGGATGCAGGTAGACGCGCTTGCCCTGGCGGATGACCTTGCGCGCGAGCAGGTCCATCTCGAGATCGCCAACCTTGAGGTAGGTGTTCTCCGGCGTGGTGCCGGACCGGCGCAGAAGCGCTTCGAGGCGCGCGAGCAGTTCGGAGAAGGCGAACGGTTTGGCGAGATAATCGTCGCCGCCGGCCTTGAGCCCCGCGACCCGGTCGTCCACTTCGCCGAGCGCCGAGAGAAACAGCACGGGCGTGGCGATGTTGGACTTGCGCACGGATTCGACGATCGACAGGCCGTCGGGGCCCGGCAACATGCGGTCGACGACCATGGCGTCGTAAGGTTCGGACAGGGCCAGGAACAGCCCTTCGCGGCCATCGCCGGCGTGATCGACGGTGTAACCGCTTTCCCGCAACCCCTTGATCAGGAAATCGGCGGCTTCCTTGTCGTCCTCGATCACCAGAATTCGCATCGACACACTCGCTTCCGCTTCGCCGTCCGGCGCGTCCTTGGCGGACGGCGGGGCCAACGTCTGTGCCGGCACTGCGTTACCGGCGTATAAACCCATGGTCATTATAGCGAACCCTTTGAAATACCCATTAAAATTCCGAAGCTTAAAATTCTTAAGCGGGGGCGCGGATGGCCGTTTCCCCCTGATGTCGGCGTGAACATGGGCTTCCTCGCCTTACGGTGTATTTGCAGCGGGATTACAAGGCTGTAGGCCGAGCCCGGCCGGCGCCATAATTTCTCCCCAGCCGGCTTATATAGTCTTCGTGTCATTGATGTCCGGTTGGGACGAAAGCTCCCGCACGGAAAAAGAAAATATGTGTATGGAGTTTCCGCGATGGTCCACATGTCCAAGAGCCTGGCTGCGAAGCTGCTGATCGCCGCGGCGCTGGCGGCCGGCTCCACAGTGGCTGGCGTCAGCGCGGCTGAGGCCCGCACCAGCGTGGTGATCGGTGCGAATTTCGGCGGCCCGGGATTCTCGTCCGGCTATTACCACCGCCCGCATTTTTGGGGTGGCCCGCGCGTCTCGGTGGGTTTGGGCGCTGGTCCGTATTGGGGTGGCTACTGGCAGCCGTACTACTACCCCTACCCGTACTACCGCAGCACCGTGATCTATCGCGACTATGACAGTTACCGCGATTACGACCGTCCCCAGAGCCTGCTCGCCTCGCCTTATGTGCAGCAGGCGCTGGTCGCCGACGTCGGCGAAAGCGTGACCTGGGCGAATGGCGGCGTGATCGGCCGCGTCACCACCACGCGCGACGGCTGGTCGGGTGAGAAGTATTGCCGCGAGTTCGTCGAAAGCGTCACGGTCAACGGCTCCACCCGCGACACCACGGGCACGGCCTGCCAGGCCGCGGGCGGCACGTGGCAGATGGTCGCCAACCAGCCCTAGAATTCCATCGTTTTTGGCTGCTTCCCCCGGACTGGACGCTATACTTCGGTCCGGGGGTAGCAGGCCCTGTTTACATAGTCCTACTGGGCTTGCGAGGGTAGGATTTGACTGGATGTTAGGAGACAGGCCGCAGGCGATGCCGGAAGCATCGTCAAGGCTTGTCGACGCGACAGCCGGTCAAATCCTACCCTCCCTTCGGGTTGCGCCAGGAAGGCCGATTATCCGCGCCGCTGGGCTTGGCCGTAGCCCCACTACGACCGGCGCCCATCGGCTTGATTCTCGGCCTTCCTGGCGCAACGCAACCCAGTACGACTATGTAAACAGGGCCTAGCATGGATTTCGGCCAGACCGGGCAGAGCGAAGAGAAGACCGCGATCCGCGCCAAGCAAGGCGAGATCCTGGCCCGCTTCTCCTTCGAGAAAGACAAGATCATCTTCCGCGAAGGCCAGGATGGCACCGACGCTTACGTGCTGGAATCAGGCCGTATCGGCGTGTTCAAGAACATCGACGGCAAGCCGGTGCGACTTGCGGTCCTGGAAAAGGGCGCCATGTTCGGCGAGATGGCGGCGATCACCGGCGAGCGCCGCTCGGCCACCACCATCGCGATCGAGCCCAGCGTGGTGGTGCGCATCTCAAAAAGCACCATCATGCAAAAAATGAACGCCTGCGATCCGTTCATCAAGGCGCTGATCGCGATCCTGATCAACAATCTGTCGCGGGTGAACGAACGCTACGCGACCACGAACAAGGTCGCCGAGAAGCTGCTGACCGACCTGAAAGCCGCCACCGAACGGGAAAAGCAGGCGACCGAAGCCGCCGCCGAAGCCGCCGCCAAGCCCGCCGAAGTCGCGCCGCCAGCCACCTGATTCACCCACATGCTTTTTGCCCTGCTCTCGCCCGCCAAGCGGCTCGATTTCGAGTCCGAGGACAACCTCGTCGCCGAAGGTGCTCTGAAGGCCACCAAGCCGGCGTTGAGCGCCGATGCCGCCGAACTCGCCGCCCGGGCCAAGCGCTACAGCGCCAAGGATCTCGCGCGCCTGATGGATATCAGCCCGGCCCTCGCCGCGCTCAACTTCGCCCGGTTCCAGGCGTTCGACGGCGCCCGGACGCGCGCCGCGATCTACAGCTTCGCCGGCGACGTCTACCAGGGTTTCGACGCCGCCAGCCTGTCCAAGGACGACATCGGCTTCGCGCAGAAGCATGTCGGCATCCTGTCGGGATTGTACGGACTGCTGCGCCCGCTGGATGCCATCGCGCCGTACCGGCTGGAGATGGGCACGCGCGTCGATACGGCGCGCGGCAAGGATCTCTATGCCTTCTGGCGGCCCACGGTCACCGCCCGGATCAACGCCGTCGCCGCCAAGATGAACCAGCCCACGATCGTGAACCTGGCGTCGGTGGAGTACTGGAGCGTGGTGGATCGCAAGGCACTGGACGCCCCGGTGATCCACGCGCAGTTCAAGGAGATCAAGGGCGCCAAGGCCCAGGTGGTGAGCTTCCTGGCCAAGAAAGCCCGCGGCCTGATGGCGCGCTATATCGTCGAGAACCGGGTTGACGCCGCCGAGAGCCTCAAGCACTTCGACGTGGACGGATATGCGTTCGACCCCAAAACCTCGACCGACGACACCTGGGTCTTCAGCCGGAAATCGAAATGACCGCCCCCCTGAAATCCTACGAACAGAAACCCTACGACCTCGCGCGCGACCTCAGGGCGCTCGCCAAGCAGTGCCGGCATATGGCGAAGGCGGTCAAGGTGGCGGGCATTCCCGGCCCGCGCCTGTCCCAACCGGGCTTCGCGCCCTTGATTCGCATCATCGCCGGCCAGCAGGTGTCGGTCGCCGCCGCCGCCGGCATCTGGGCCAAGCTGGAAAAAAACTGTGGCGGCAAGGTCACCGCCAAAGCGGTGCTCGCTTTGCAGGAACCCGGCTTGCGCGCGTCCGGCTTCAGCGGCCAGAAGGCCCGTTACGCGCTGGGCCTGGCCGAAGCCGCGGCCACCGGCGCGCTCGATTTCAAGGCGCTGCACAAGAGCGACAACGACACGGTGCGCGCAACCCTCACCGCCTATAAGGGCGTGGGCAACTGGACCGCCGACATCTACCTGATGTTCTGCATGGGCCGCGGCGACGTCTGGCCCGCCGCGGATCTCGGCCTCCAGGCGGGCATCCAGATGCTACAAGGCCTGAAGCAGCGCCCGGACGCCAAACAGGGCGAAGCGATCGCCGAGATCTGGCGCCCCTACCGCTCCAGCGCCGCGATCATGCTGTGGCACTACTACGGCTTCACCCGCGCCGCGGACAAAGCACCGCTCGCCGGCAAAAAGACGGCGGCCAAGAGGCAGACCAGGGTCAAAGTACCCAAGGCCAAGCGCAAATAAAAAGGGCCTCCCTCGTGGGAGGGGGTATAGTGATATCCAACGGAAAATAACGGGGGCGGCTATCGCGTGATGCGGTAGCCGCCCTTTGGCTATTTTCGAGATAGGTTAGCGTAGCAATTCACGACGGCTTAATGGGAAGCCCACAAGTTGTCGTCATGTCTGTGATGACGCCTGCGCTAATGTTATTCACCAGATGTTGCAAATATCCGTCGAACTGGTTTTCGATCTTGATGTTGTAGTGATAGATCGATTTGCCCGGGGATATACTGCTCGCTTGCTCTATTTCGGAGATACGAAGGACAACTTGGCCGCCCGCTGGGATTGATGAGGTTGCGTAACTGCCAAGCCTTTCGCCCGTATCAGAGTTGAAGATACCGAGGCCCGCGGACAACGCTCTACCGCCAGCATTGTTGACCACGATTGAGCTTGGAAAGCCGTAGTCGAGAATTGACGAGTGGACATTACTCACTTGTGTGGCGACCGAAGTCACATTCCCGTCGCAGGTGCTTAAGTTGGTTAATGTGCCGTTTGCAGGCCGATAAAGTATGTGTTGGAAAGTCCCATTAAACTCGGACTCTAACGTGGCGACGTAATAGGCAGGTTTTGTTGTACTGCTGCCAATGACGCTCTCAATGTCGCTGATAGAAAACTGTTTCGATGCACCGGCAGGCACAATTGGGCTGGTCCATTGACCCAGTCTTGCGCCGGTCGTGCCATCCGCCAATGCGACCCGGACGGTGCCAGCGGCGGTGCCGCTATTTTGAAATCTGAAGAACGAGTTTGATCCCCCCTGAACGCTGGAAAAAACACTGCCTACTGAAAGTGTGGGAGCGTTAATTCTGACTCGAATTAAGCTTTTGCGGTCGGGGCTTCCATTGAGCCAAAGAAAGCCTGACGTCGTTGCGGCAGATCCTACACTCGCTCCGAATGAATCATATTGAGAGGATTTGTTGCTCCTAGGATCGAACTTCGTAATGGGTCCAGTACCAACAAGATCTGAGTAGTAGGTGGTGCTGGGTATCCAGAGGTTCCCATCAGCCCCTGAAATCAATGCATCTGGAAGGTAGGTTGGCGTCAATATTTGCCCCGAGAACTCTCCACTTGTGGTCACGTTGTGCAGGCTCGTCAGCCCAGGGCTGTTCGGGTGGCGTAGAAGCCACAGACGACCATCGGTGTGGGAAACTATATTTTCAGTTGATGTTTCGGCAAGCGTTCCGAGGGGGTCCGGCAGCACAAATGTACTGAAGGTGCTTGCCGTGACGTCGAACTTCCGCACTACGGTCATGCTTTTGGTCCAGATGTTGCCGTCGCCCCCTCTTGCGATGCCGCCAACACTAAGGCCACCATATGGAAGGGTAATGTCACGAACAGTATTGGCTCCGGTGGTAAATGTCGTGAACGTACCGTCGGAAATTAGTCGCGCAATTCCAGTTGAATGCGCCAACCAAATATTTCCGTCAGATCCAAATGTTGAGACTCTCGTTGCCGTTGGAGCCCTAAAAGCTGAGACGGTGCCTGTGGCCGATATTCTGTAGATGTCTGATGATTTGATATGGGAAAACCAAACGTTCTGACTGGAATCAATGACCAAATCGTTCCTGGCGTCGGACCTGGCCTGAAACGGCTCGTTAGGGAGAGCTGCGTTTGGATTATTTACTTCACGAAAGGTGATGGCCCCGCTAGCAGGGTTCAAGACACCAACTTTCGACAGATTCAGAGCATCGCTAAACCAAACATCGCCATTTGAAGCGACCGCAATTTGGCTTGGCTGAGCGCTGCCGGTTGGGAACTCGATCGATTGGCCTGGGATGGTAGGTAAGCCGAGCGCGCACGTTGTCGTCATGTCTGTGATGACGCTCGCGCTCATATTGTTCACGAGATGTTGTAAGTATCCGTCGAACTGGTTCTCAATCTTGATGTTGTAGTGGTAGAGCGAATTTCCTGGAACGGTGCTGGTCGCCTGTTCGATCTCCGACGTGCGGACGATTAACTGACCGTTTGCTGGGATCGCGGCGGTGGTGTAGGTGGCAAGCTTGAGGCCGTTTTCGGAATTATAGACACCCAGCGTTGCCGCTCCGGAGCGACCGCTAATGTTGTTGATAACTATAGAGCTTGGAAAGCCGTCATCGAAAATTGACGAGTGAACATTGTTCACCTGTGTAGCGACTGAGGTCACTTTCCCGTCGCATGTACTTAGGTTAGTCAAGGTGCCGTTTGCGGGCCGGTAGAGCACATGCTGAAAGCTGCCGTTGAACTCTGGCTCTAGAGTGGCAACGTAGTACGGCGGTCGTGACGTGCTGCTGCTGATTGCGCTCTCTATCGTGGCGATAGAAAACTGCTTAGAGGCTAGAGGAGCAATACTTGGGCTGGTCCATTGACCTAGCATTGAACCCGTCGCGCCATCCGCGAGAGTTACTCGAACTGTGCCAGTGGTAGAGCCACTGTTATAAAATCTAAAGAACGAACTGGAACCGCCTTGGGCACTAGAGAAAACACTGCCCAACGTCAACGCTGGCTTAGGCAATGACATTCTGAGAAGCTTATTGATTCCTGGTGCCGATATCAGAATGGTATCGTTCTTTTCGAACGTTAAAGACCTCGGTCGAGAATCTGCTTTTGGCAACACATACTCAAAGACCACCCCTTGTAGAGTGACGCGAGCCACCTTGTTTGCGGTTTCTTCAACAAACCAGAGATTGCCGTCTCGCCCCGAGATGATGCTGCGCGGGCCCGCATTTTTTGTAGGCAGCGCAAATATCGCTACTGAGCCGGACGGCGTAATCTTGCCAACTGCCGACTGCGAATAGTCAGTAAACCAAATATTGCCATCCACGCCTGCCGCGACATCATAAGGCTTCGCCGTTCCAGTCGAAAATTCAGTTACAAGTCCTGTCGCGGAGATTCGTGCTATTTTCGAGACGTTAGGCAACGCAACCCAAATATTGAAATCTGCACCAAACGTTATTCCCTGCGGCTCTGAATTCGGGGTAGGCAGATTGATCTCAGTTATCGCGCCTATCGGAGAAGCACCGTTGGCTGAACTGGAGAGCGGAAAAAACCCGACCTTGTTTGCTGCCTTCAATGTGAAATAGGCGCGCGCATTGGGGCCAGCAGTTAGCGAGGTTGGCATCGAATTGGGTGTGGGCACCGTCGAAAAAAAGAGCGGGCCAGTGTCAGAGGTAAAGGCATATATTTTATTGTTTGACGGGTCGGTGAAAATAGTCGCCGCATTATTATAAAACAGCACCGACTCAAGGCTGGTGCCAGTTGGGAGCGTCTTGACGTCAACCGCCAATGTGTTGTTGGGCAGTATTCGCCCAAACTTGTTCCCGAAAGCTAGTTCTGTTCTGTCATACAACCAAGTAATGCCTCTAACTTGCGAGTCTGAGGCGGGTAGGCCGATTTCAATGAATGTTTGAGCTCGCAAAGGTGTAGTCACCGCAATTGCGAGAAACAGAATTAGACTTCTAAAGGCCCAAATCTTTATCACCAGATCTCTCCCCACGCGATTCCCCGGCCAATGTAGCAAGCAAGGCTACAAATCATGGAGTCGTAGTCCCATCCGTACGCGGTTGGCCGGTTCATCCAACCCCGACGTGTCGACCCTGTTGGCCTCTTTCCCAATCAGCTTGATTATTGTAGCGAAAATCTGTCGTCGTCCAGTTGCTCCTACATCGAAAAAATCCCCGTTCTCAAACTTGTCCTCCGCGCTGAGGTGAAACTGCGCCAAGGCTTCCGCGTAGTTCTTGAGAGCCCTTCGGCCCACGGATTCCCCAGTCACACGATCAAAGGCCTGCTGTGCTGCCCTGTCATGGTCGCGATCAAATGGCGCAATCGGCCTCGGCTTACTTTGTTTGTTCGGCCTTCCGCGCTTTGAAGGGTCGGCTACATCCTGATCCGCCATCTCGGCAAACGGCCCCGTGCGCGGCATAAGGGATACAAGGAAGCCAAACGGGCGCACCTGATCCTTGTAGTTCCGGCCTTCGTTCCACTTATCCATCCACGCCAGCAACTTCGGGCTGGTCGCTCCATATCGGCTTACAGCGGACTTCTGAAATGCCGGGTGCCAATCCATCGGAACCTGATTGGGCTTCCCCGCCAACGCTGCCTCAATGATCTTAGTCCATAGATCGTGCTGCCATCGCTTCACGCCCATTGCAGAGAGTGGAATCGCAGGAGCCGCCAGCCCAGGCAAAGCCTCATCGTCACCATACGGGGCCATAAGGTGTCCGAGACCATGAGCAGACGCC
>JAIBCD010000071.1 GCA_019694335.1 Rhodospirillaceae bacterium
CGCGCCGGCGTCTGCTCCCGCTCCGAAGGCTGCTGCCGCTCCGGCGCCCGCGCCCAAGGCTGCGCCGGTTCCCGCGCCCAAGGCCGCGCCGGCCGCGAAGCCCGCCATTGTTTCCGATTATCCGCTGGCGCCCGCCGTGCGGCACCTGGTGGAGGATCACGGCCTCGATCCCAGGAAGATCCCGGCCAGCGGCAAGGATGGCCGTCTGACCAAGGCCGATGTGCTGTCCTACATCGCCGGTGGCGGCGACGCGGCCCCGCGCGGCGTGCCTGAGCGCGGCCCGATGGAAGAGCGCGTGAAGATGACGCGCCTGCGCAAGAAGATCGCCGAGCGCCTCAAGGAAGCGCAGAACACCGCGGCCATGCTCACCACTTTCAATGAAGCCGACATGTCGGCGGTGATGGCCTTGCGCAACAAATTCAAGGACGGCTTCGAGAAGAAGCACGGCGTGAAGATGGGCTTCATGTCGTTCTTCGTGAAGGCCTGCGTGGCCGCGCTCAAGGAACTGCCGGCGATCAACGCCGAGATCCAGGGCGACGAACTGGTCTACAAGAACTATTACGACGTCGGCGTTGCGGTCGGCACGCCCAACGGCCTGGTGGTGCCGGTGGTGCGCGATTGCGACCACAAATCCTTCGCCGAGATCGAAGCCGAAATCTCCGGCCTCGGCCGCAAGGCGCGCGACGGCAAGCTCACCCTCGAGGACATGACGGGCGGCACCTTCACCATCACCAATGGCGGCATCTACGGCTCGATGCTGTCGACACCGATCCTGAATACGCCGCAGTCGGGCATCCTGGGCATGCACAACATCAAGCAGCGTGCCGTAGTGCTGGATGACGGCTCGATCGTGTCGCGCCCGATCATGTACCTGGCGCTGTCCTACGATCACCGCATCGTCGATGGGCGCGAGGCCGTGACTTTCCTGGTGCGCGTGAAGGAAGCCATCGAGGATCCCTCGCGCCTGCTGGTTGAAGTCTAAGCTCCAGGAATAGGATCCGTTATGGCCGAGAATTTCGACGTCATCGTTATCGGCGGCGGACCGGGCGGTTATGTCTGCGCCTTGCGCGCGGCCCAGCTCGGCCTCAAGGCGGCTTGCGTGGAAAGCCGCGGCGCCCTCGGCGGCACCTGCACCAATGTCGGTTGCATCCCGTCCAAGGCGCTGCTGCAATCCTCGCATTTCTTCGAAGAGGCCAACCACGGCTTCGCCGCACACGGCATCAAGGTGTCCAAGGTCGAACTCGATCTCGCCACCATGATGGCGCGCAAGGACGATGTGGTGAAGCAGAACACCTCTGGCATCGAATTCCTGCTCAAGAAGAACAAGGTCGCCTACCTCAAGGGCTATGGCCGCATCGCCAAGGCCAGCCGCGGCGCTCATGAAGTCGCGGTGAAGGACGATGCCGGCCAGGAAACCACCTATGTCACCAAGTATGTGGTGATCGCGACCGGCTCCGACGTCACCTCGCTGCCCGGCATCACCATCGACGAAAAGAGCGTGGTGTCGTCGACCGGCGCGCTGAAGCTGCCCAAGGTGCCAAAGAGCATGGTGGTGATCGGCGCGGGTGTCATCGGCCTGGAGATGGGCTCGGTGTGGCGCCGCCTCGGCACCGACGTCACCGTGGTCGAGTTCCTCGATTTCATCCTGCCGCCCATGGACGGCGAAGTGCGCAAGCAGATGCAGCGCATTCTGGAAAAGCAGGGCATGAAATTCAAATTGGGCCACAAGGTCACCGAGGCCAAGCCCGGCAAGGACGGCGTCGCGGTCAAGATCGAGCCCGCCAAAGGCGGTGCCGCCGAATCCCTCACCGCCGACGTGGTGCTGGTGGCGGTGGGTCGCGGACCGTTCACCAAGGGCCTGGGCCTCGATACCGCGGGCGTGACCGTCTCCAAGCGCGGCTTTGTCGAGGTGGACAGCCACCTGCAGACCAACGTCGAAGGCATCTTCGCCATCGGCGACGTGATCGGCGGCCAGATGCTGGCGCATAAGGCCGAGGAAGAAGGCGTGGCGGTCGCGGAAATCCTCGCCGGCCAACCCGGACATGTGAACTACGACGTCATTGCCGGCGTGGTCTACACCTGGCCGGAAGTGGCGGGCATCGGCAAGACCGAGGAACAGCTGAAGGAAGCGGGCATCGCCTACAACGTCGGCAAGTTCCCGTTCACCGCCAACGGCCGCGCGCGCGCCAACGGCGACACGGACGGCTTCGCGAAAATCCTCGCCGATCAGGCGACGGATCGCGTGCTGGGCTGCCATATCGTTGGCCCCGAAGCCGGCGACCTGATCATGGAAGTGGCCGTGGCCATGGAGTTCGGCGCGTCGTCGGAAGACATCGCCCGCACCTGCCACGCGCATCCGCAGCTAGGCGAGGTGGTGAAGGAAGCCGCCCTCGCCGCCAATAAGCGCGCGCTGCATATCTGATCGCGATGCCGCGGGGCGTTCCCTCGGCGGTTATCATCATTCCGGCCTATAAGGCCGCGAAGACCCTCGACCGCACGCTGGAAAGTGCGGTCAGGTCGCTGCGCCAGTACACCGACGTCGAGAAGCAGCCCCTCCAGGCCGAGATCCTGGTGGTGGACGATCTCTCGCCGGACGAAACGCCGGATATCGTCATGGCGTGGAGCAAGCGCGATCCCGCCGTGCGGCTGCACCGCAATGCCGTCAATCGCGGCCCGGGATTCTCACGCAATGAAGGCGTGCGCCGGAGCACGGGCACTTTTCTGTTCTTCCTGGATTCGGACGACGTGTTCTACCCGAATCACGTCTCGGTTTGCCTGAACGCGTTGCTGGCCGACGATTCCGTGGGTTATGTCTTCACCCGCATGAAGGTGGAGATGCCGACGATGCATCCCGACTGGCTGCATTCGCTGGACGAGAGCAACCCCATCAACTTCTGCCTGCGCCGGGTCTGGCACGACATGATCCTGGGCTTCCCGGAGGAGCCGGATTTCAATACGTACCGCACCGAGGATACGCTCTATCGCATGTGCCTGCGTCGCCTGGTGCAGCACAAGAAAATCGATGTGGTCACCTGTGAACAATTCGTCTCGCCGGGCAACGCCCTGGACCGGCAGAAGCACAAGTTCGCCCTGTCCATGGACGCCTGGAACAAGTCGGGCCTCGACGACGGTTTCGTGCTCACGCCGCAGATGGAAAAGGTGGTCGAGGCGCGGCTCGCGCATGTTCAGAAGCTCCTAACGCGGACCTGAGCCCGTGTTCTTTCCCTTTAGCGACGACAACCCGCACACCACGACACCCTTCGTGAACTACGGGCTGATCGTCGCCTGTGTGCTCGTGTTCCTCTGGGAGGTCTCGACCGGCGCGCAGGGCCAGCAGGGAATCACTTATGTCTTTGGCTTGATTCCCGCGCGCCTGTTCGGCGGCGCGGCGCCGGAACCCGGGCTGCCCGAGGTGGCGCCCTGGCTGACCATCTTCACCTCCATGTTCCTGCATGGCGGCTGGATGCATTTGATCGGCAACATGCTCTACCTGTGGATTTTCGGCGACAACATCGAGCATTCCCTGGGGCACGCGCGCTATCTGGCGTTCTATCTCCTGTGCGGGATCGCGGCGGCCTTCGCGCAGAGCATTTCCGCGCCGGCATCGGGCATTCCCATGGTCGGTGCGTCGGGCGCCATCTCCGGCGTGCTCGGCGCCTACCTTGTGCTGCACCCGAAGGCCAATATCCGGGTGTTCGTGTTCATGATCTTCATCACGACCATCAACCTGCCCGCGTTCATCGTGCTGGGCGGGTGGTTCGCGATGCAGCTGTTGAGTTCGGCGCAGGCCGGCGCCGGCGAAGCCGGCGTCGCGTTCCTGGCGCATATCGGCGGTTTCGTCGCCGGCGCGGTGCTGGTGTTCTTTTTCCGCCGCCGCGAAGTCCCGGTGTTCCAGCCCGCGCATTCGCGGGCTTTCGCGGTGGAACGCAGGCCCTACCGGCGCGGCTCGGTGCCCGACACCGGCGGCTCCAATACGGATGGCAACGTCCGCCGCGGCCCCTGGAGTTAAGCGGCGGACGGATTCACGCTGAGCGCGGCGACGATACCGTTGACCGCCGAGGCAACGGCGGCGTTGCGGTTCGCCGCCTTTTCGAAGCGTTCGCGGTCGAACATCCTGAAGTGCGGCGAGAATTCGGCGTGCGTGCGCAGGAGCCCATGCAATCGCTGCGTCATCTGATCGTATTCGGCGGCGGTGAGTTTCTGGATGGGGTTCGGGCCATTGCTCGAGGCGAGCGTGACGGCGAGCGCCACGATCAAGCCGTCGTGGCGCATGATCACGCCATTGTCCGCGGCGAGCCGGAGAGTCGCGGGGTCATCGCTGCGCTTGGCAAGGCGCCCACTCATGTCGCTGCTGACCGGCCAGGCACGCCATTTGATATAGAGGTCGATCTCCTCGCAGGGCGCTGCGTAATCGAAGAACAGCGCGTTGCGCGGGCCCGGCGGCGGCGCGAACAGCGCGGGCGCTTCGGCGCTGATGTCGTCTTCCACCTTGGGGTGGACCGCGACCGAAGGATTGTCGGCGAACAGTTTCGCGCCGGCGCTGTGGAAGGTGCGCAGGTTCCACACCACCACGTCGCCGGGTTCACTGGGAAGGTTGTACAGAGGATAACGCACCGCCGGGCACTCGATGCGGTGGCGGCCGATCGCGTGGGATTCCATGCCGCCGGTGAAGATTTGCGCCTCCTCATAACCAGCGGGATCGCCGCGGTGGGAACCGACGATCACCTTGAGGGCGCCGCTGGCGTGCCGGTAATCCTGGAAATAAATGCCGAAACGGTAGGCGCGGTAGGTTGCATCGGTCGGGCTGCGCCACATGCGGGTGATGTCGCCCGGCATGCCCTTGGCGTCGCAGTGCAGCCGCGAATAGGGATTGAGAGTGTTGGCGCCGATGGTCTCCTCGAAATTTACGTTGCTTTCGCCGTCATACACCAGCTGCGGCCCAAGCAAGGCGCGGGCGATGGCAAGGAGTCGGGGATCGAAATAGATCTGGCGCAGTTCCGGCAGGCCGAGGAGGTCGGATGAGTTCTGGCGCACGCGCGACGCGGCCCTCATGCCGGCGAGCAGGCCGTTCAGGTCGTCGCGGTTCAGCACGCCCTTCACCAGGCAGAAGCCGTGGCGTTCGCAAATCTCACGGATCGCGGCGAAGTCGTGGGCGGCCGCATGATACTGGTGGGACATGATTGCTATTTGGCGCGGGCCCTGGGATGTGCCGCATTATATACGGAGCTGAGGCGCCGGGCGTCCACAACCGTGTAGCGCTGGGTGGTGGACAGCGAAGCATGGCCGAGGAGTTCTTGGATCGTCCTGAGGTCGCCACCCTGGGCGAGGAGATGGGTGGCGAAGCTGTGCCGCAGGGCGTGGGGAGTCGCGGTTTCGGCGAGGCCCAGCCGCGCGCGTAACAGGCGCATTTGCCGCTGCACCACGCCGGGATTGAAGGCCTTGCCGCGGGCTCCGACGAACAGCGGGCTCTCGGGCGTGGCGGCGAACGGGCAGATCTTGCGATAGGCCGCGACCGCCTCCCGCACCACGGGTAGAACCGGCACAATGCGTTCCTTGCGGCCTTTGCCCACGACCCTGAGCGTATCGCCGCGCGGCGCCTGGGCGCAGGTGAGCGCGAGCGCTTCGCCGATTCGCAAGCCGCAGCCGTACAGCATCAGCAGCAACGCGGTGTCGCGCGCCGCGAGCCACGGTTCGGTTTGCGCGGCGCCCGCGTCGCGGATCGCGGCAAGCGCCTCGTCCTCGTCCAGCGCCTTGGGCACGGTCTTGGGCAGGCGCGGCGTGCGCACGGTCTTGATGGCCGGATTGTGCACCAGGTCGGCGCGCTCGAGGAAGCGGAACAGATTGCGCAATGTCGAGACGCCGCGCGCGATCGAGGCGCGCGAGATGCCGATATTGGAGCGGTGCGCGAGATAGCTGCGGAAATCGGCCGGCTTGAAGCCGCAGAAATCGGCGATGTCGGGCGCGGCGCCCAGATGTTCCGTCATGAACGTCAGGAACGCCGCGAGGTCGCGGGCGTAGGCGTCGAAGGTATGTTCGGAAACGCGCCGCTCGGATTTCAGCCAGCGCTGCCAGTCGGCGATCGCGGCCCGGAGGCCATCGCCCGCGGAAAATGAAACGCCGTTTACAGCTGTAGCGTCCACCAGCGGCCTACGGCATAGCGGGTGACATGGCCGAGGAAGGCGATGAGTTCGGTGCCCTGGCCCGGCTCGAAATGGCCCGGCATGCGGCAGCCGACGGCGAACAGGCCGACCGGGAGGCCTTCGCCCTCCGGGAGCGCGACAACCGCGTCGGACCGCACCAAGCCGGCGGCGCCGCCGTAGATCGCGGCCTCGCCTTCGGTCTCGGCGCGGATCAGCGTGCCCTCATTGCCCATGAATTGCGCGACAAAGCCGGGCGGCAGGGAGCGCACGGTCTGCCCGGCTTCCACCGGCAGGGTGTCGCTTTCGAAGGCGCAGGCGACGGCGTCGACGCCGAGGTGCACGGGCAGGTCATCGTGCAGGATCTGGGTGAGTTCCGAGAAATCGCGGGCATAGAGCAGGGCCAGCGCGCACTCCATGGTGCGCTCGATCAGCGACATGTTGCTGCGGGTGGTGGTGACCAGGCGGTCGCTGGCCATCTTCATGTCGTCCACCTGGCGGCGCAGGCGCTCGACCACGAAGCGCTGCATGTCGACGACCACGGTTTCGGTCTCGAACCGCGTGTCGGGCGCGATCACCGCGAGCAGGTCGGGGTTGTTCAGCAAGAGGCGCGGATTGCGGCGCAGGTGGGCGATCACGTCAGCGTCGCGCAGCTCACGCGATTCGCCCTTAACGCCGGCTTTCATCTGGTCGCCCATGGTTGCCTTCCCCGAAAGGTCTCTGGGCGTCTTTTTGACCATGGGCGTCTAGAGAATCGACTGCCCGGTCTTGGCCCAGTCATCCATGAATGCTTTTAAGCCCTTATCGGTTAAGGGATGGTTGAACAGCTGGCGCAGGGTCGAGGGCGGCATGGTGGCGACATGGGCCCCGATCTTGGCGGCTTCCACCACATGCATGGGGTGGCGGATCGAGGCCACCAATACCTCGGTGTCGAAGCCGTAATTGCCGTAGATGGTGCAGATATCGTCGATCAGTTCCATGCCGTCCGTGCCGACGTCGTCCAGGCGGCCGACGAAGGGCGAGATGAAGGCGGCGCCGGCCTTGGCGGCGAGCAGCGCCTGGGCAGGCGAGAAGCACAAGGTCACGTTCACCATGGTGCCGTCGTCAGACAGCGCCTTGCAGCACTTAAGCCCGTCCGGCGTGAGCGGCACTTTGATCGCGACGTTGTCGGCGATTTTCTTCAGCACCGCGGCTTCCTTCATCATGGTGTCGAAGTCCAGCGCCGTGACTTCGGCGCTGACCGGTCCGGACACCACGGCGCAAATCTCGGCAATCAGGTCCACGAACTTCTTGCCGGACTTGGCGGCCAGCGACGGGTTGGTGGTGACGCCATCGACCATGCCGGTGGCGGCGAGATCCTTGATGTCTTTGATATCGGCGGTGTCGATGAAGAACTTCATGGGGCTCCGGGGAGTAAAAAGTGTGCGCGAGAGTGTGGGAAAATTCAGGTGGAATGATCCACGGCCGTGGGCGAGTTTAGACCATGGCTTCGTCGCAATCCATGCCGCCCCTTAAGGGGTCTTCGCTCTTTGCCGCGCCCGCGGCAAACGGGGTTTTTTCCCAGGGGGCCCTGGTTTCGGTACTGCTGCCGCTGCCCGTGGATACCGCCTACGATTACCTGGTGCCGGAAGGCGATGGCCTTCGTGCGGGCGACATCGTGGAAGTTCCTTTGGGCCGCCGGTTCGAGGTGGGCGTGGTCTGGGGCGCCGGGGCCGGCGATGTTCCGCCCGCGAAGCTCAAGGAGGTGGTGCATAAGTTGGACGTGCCGCCGGTGCCCGATGTCCTGCGCCGGTTCATCGACTGGGCCGCAGCCTATACGTTGCAACCGCCGGGATCGCTCTTGCGAATCGCGGTCAACCCCGCGCGCCGCTGGGTTCCCCCCGCGCCGGTCACGGCCATCACCGCGTCGGGCGCCAGTCTCGCGGCCCGCGGATTGAAGGCGACGCCGGCGCGGGAAAAGCTCCTGGCCGTCGCCGCGCGCGGGCAATTCCCGACCGCCGCCGCTTTGGCGCGCGCCGCCGATGTCAGCGGCGGCGTCATCAAGGACATGGTCGCCGCCGGCGTGCTGGCGATAATTCCCGCAGCGCAGGTTTCCGTTTTCGATGCTTTGAACCCTGATGCCGCGCCGCCGGTGCTGGATACGGCCCAAAGCGCGGCGGCGGCGGACCTGCGCGGCCGGGTCGGCGCCGGATTCTCGGTCAGCGTTCTGGAAGGCGTCACCGGATCCGGCAAGACCGAGGTCTACCTCGAAGCGGTGGCCGCGGCGCTCGCGGCAGGCAAACAGGTGCTGGTGCTGGTGCCCGAGATCGCTCTGACCGCGCAGACCTTGGCGCGGTTCGCGAAAAGATTCGGCGGTGTGCCAGCGTTATGGCACTCGGACCTCAATTATAAGGCGCGCCGGGAAACCTGGGCGGGTACGGCCACGGGCGATGCGCGCGTGGTTGTCGGCGCGCGCTCGGCCTTGTTCCTGCCGTTCACCGACCTGGGCCTGATCGTGGTCGATGAAGAGCATGAATCCGCCTTCAAGCAAGAGGACGGCGTGATCTACCACGCCCGGGACATGGCGGTGGTGCGGGCGCGGGAAGGCGGCATCCCGATCGTGTTGGCGTCCGCGACGCCGTCGCTCGAAACCGTGATGAACGTGCGCGACAAGCGCTATGCCGACGTGCGCCTGCCGCAGCGTTACGGCGCGGCGGCCATGCCGCGGATTTCGATCGTCGACATGAAAGCGACACCGCCGGAAAAGGCCGCCTGGGGCCGGTCCTGGCTGGCGCCGCCCTTGGTGAACGCGGTGAACCGCGCGCTCGACGCGGGCGAGCAAAGCCTGTTGTTCCTGAACCGGCGCGGCTACGCGCCGCTGACGCTCTGCCGCGCCTGCGGCCATCGCCTGCATTGTCCGCGCTGCACGGCCTGGCTGGTGGAACATCGCCTGACCCGGCAATTGCAATGCCACCACTGTGGTTTCTCCGCACGGCTGCCGGAGTCATGTTCGTCCTGCGGCGCCAAGGATTCCTTCGTCGCCTGCGGGCCCGGCATCGAACGCGTCGCGGAAGAGGCCGCCGCGCGTTGGCCCGACGCCGTGGTGCGCGCGGTCGCCAGCGATACCTTGGAGCGGCCTTCGGCGGTGCAGGAGTTGGTGAACGACATCCTCGAACACCGCATCGACATCCTCGTCGGCACCCAGGTGCTGGCCAAAGGCCACCACTTCCCCGGTCTCACGGTCGTCGGCGTGGTGGACGCGGACTTGGGGCTATCCGGATGGGACTTGCGCGCCGCCGAGCGCACCCACCAGCTGATGCAGCAGGTGGCGGGCCGGGCCGGGCGCGCGGACAAGCCGGGGCACGTTTATCTGCAGACCCACGACCCCAGGCACCCGGTGATGGAAGCCCTGGTTTCAGGGGACGGCGCCGCCTTCATCGACAGCGAGATCGCGTCGCGCGATATTTTGGGCATGCCGCCCTTCGGCCGGCTGGCGGCCCTGATTCTGTCCGGCCCGGATGAAATCGCGGTCATCGCCGCCGGCAAGGCCCTGGCCGCCCAGGCGCCCCAAGGGGATGGGATCGAAGTCCTTGGCCCCGCCCCGGCCTTCATGGCCTTGCTGAGGGGGCGCCATCGCCACCGGCTTCTCCTCAAAACCCGCCGGAACATCGCACCCCAGCCCCTGGTCAGGGCCTGGCTGGAGGCGGTCAAAATCCCGTCATCGGTGCGAGTCCAGATCGACATCGACCCCTATAGTTTCAGCTGATTTTACTGGCCTTTCCGGTGCCTGTTGCAACGCGGGGGGCAGTCATGGTACCAACCCGCCGGCGATCGCGGACGAGCCTTTCGAACCCCGCAAATTGCCATGAAAATCAAGGACTTACCAAAGGTCCGGCCGGAATGGTTTGAACCGGTCTGAAGTTCTCTCTCAAGGGGCGTTGAGCAGGTGCCAGCGGACGCAAGCGGAGTCGGTAACGTAGCCGGGCGGTATGCCGCTGCGCTGTATGACCTTGCCGACGAGAAAGGCGCGCTCGACACCGTGGCCGCCGATCTCGCCGCGTTGCAGGCCATGATCGGCAGCAGCGAGGATTTCCGCCGTTTCCTCAAGAGCCCGATCATCAACCGCGCCGAGCAGAGCAAGGGCGTCGCGGCGCTCGCCGAAAAGGCGCAATTGTCGCCGATCGCACGCCAGTTCCTGGGATTGGTGGCCGCCAACCGCCGCTTGTTCGCCCTCGACGAAATGATCCGCGGCTTCAACGCCATCCTCGCCGACCGCCGTGGCCACGCCACCGCCGAAGTCACGGCCGCCGCGCCGCTCTCGGACAGCCAGAGCATGGCGCTTGCCGAAGCGCTCAAGAAATCCCTGGGCCGCAATGTCCAGGTCGTCACCAAAGTCGATCCGTCCATCCTCGGCGGCCTGGTCGTGAAGGCCGGCTCGCGCATGGTGGACAGCTCGCTCAAATCAAAACTTCAACGCCTGAAGCTCTCTTTGAAAGGGGTCGGATAAATGGAAATCCGCGCCGCAGAAATCTCCGCCATCCTCAAGCAGCAGATCGCCAACTTCGGCACTGAAGCTGAGTCCGCCGAAGTGGGCCAGGTGCTCGCGGTCGGTGACGGTATCGCCCGCGTCCACGGCCTCGACAATGTCCAGGCCGGCGAGATGGTCGAGTTTCCCGGCGGCATCAAAGGTATGGCGCTGAACCTGGAAACCGACAACGTCGGTATCGTGATCTTCGGCAGCGACTCGACCATCAAGGAAGGCGACACGGTCAAGCGTACCGGCACCATCGTCGACGTTCCGGTCGGCAGGGAACTGCTGGGCCGCGTCATGGACGGTCTCGGCAATCCGATCGACGGCAAGGGCGACCTGCTGACCAAGGAACGCCGCCTCGCCGAAGTGAAGGCCCCCGGCATCATTCCGCGCCGTTCGGTGCACGAGCCCGTGCAGACCGGCCTCAAGGCCGTCGACGCGCTGATCCCGATCGGCCGCGGCCAGCGCGAACTGATCATCGGCGACCGCCAGACCGGCAAGACCGCCGTCATCCTCGACACCATCATCAACCAAAAGAAGGTCAACGACGCGGCCAAGAGCGACAAGGAAAAGCTGTTCTGCGTCTATGTCGTTGTCGGCCAGAAGCGTTCGACCGTCGCCCAGGTGGTGAAAACCCTCTCGGACTACGGCGCGCTCGACTACACCATCATCGTCGCCGCCACCGCGTCGGACCCGGCGCCCATGCAGTTCCTGGCGCCCTACACCGGCTGCGCCATGGGCGAGTGGTTCCGCGACAACGGCATGCACGCCGTGATCTTCTATGACGACTTGTCCAAGCAGGCCGTCGCTTACCGCCAGATGTCGCTGCTCCTGCGCCGTCCGCCCGGCCGCGAAGCCTATCCCGGCGACGTGTTCTACCTGCACTCGCGCCTGCTCGAGCGTGCGGCGAAGCTCAACGAAGCCAACGGCTCGGGCTCGCTGACCGCGCTGCCGGTCGTGGAAACCCAGGCCAACGACGTCTCGGCCTACATTCCCACGAATGTCATCTCGATCACCGACGGCCAGATCTTCCTGGAAACCACCCTGTTCTATCAGGGCATCCGCCCCGCGCTGAACGTCGGCATCTCGGTCAGCCGTGTCGGTTCGGCCGCGCAGATCAAGGCGATGAAGCAGGTGGCCGGCTCGATCAAGCTCGAGCTCGCCCAGTACCGCGAAATGAAGGCCTTCGCGCAGTTCGCCTCCGACCTCGATCCCGCCACGCAGAAGCTGCTGGCGCGCGGCGAACGCCTCACCGAACTCCTCAAGCAGCCGCAGTACCAGCCGGTGCCCGTGGAAGAACAGGTGGTCGCGATCTTCGCCGGCACCAAGGGCTATCTCGACAAGATCGCCGTGCGCGACATCGGCCGCTACGAGAAGTCGATGCTCGCCGCCATGCGCGAGCGCGCGCCGGAGATCCTGGCGGGCATCCGCACCGAGAAGGCCCTGACCGACGCCATCCAGGCCAAGCTCAAGACCTTCCTCGACGACTTCGCGACCTCGTTCGCCTAAGCACTTCTAAGTAGGGCGTCATGCCGAGCCTAAAGGACCTCAGGGTCCGGATCACGTCGACCCAGTCGACCAAGAAGATCACCTCCGCCATGAAGATGGTGGCGGCGGCGAAGCTGCGCCGCGCGCAGGAAGCCGCCGAAGCCGCGCGCCCCTACGCCGAGCGCATGGCGCGCATGCTGGGCAACCTCGCCGGGGCCGCGCAGGGCCGTGCCGACGCCTCACCGATGCTGGCCGGCACGGGTAAGGATCAAGTGCACCTGGTGGTAGCCATGACCGCGAACCGCGGTCTGTGCGGCGGCTTCAACTCCAATATCGCGCGCTCGGCGCGCGGGTTGATCCAGGAACTCCTGGCCCAGGGCAAGACCGTCAAAGTGCTGTGCGTGGGCCGCAAGGCGCGCGACAACCTGAAGCGCGACTTCAACAGCCTGATCATCGACACCGTGACCGACTTCGGCGGCAAGGCCGTGAAGTTCAGCGAAGCCGAAGCCATCGCCACGAAGGTCACCGCGATGTTCGAGGCCGGCGAATTCGACGTCGCCACCATGGTCTATGCCCGCTTCAAGTCGGCCATGACCCAGATCGTCACCCGCCAGCAGATCATCCCGTTCCCGGTTCCGGCCGCAGAACCCGGCGCCGACACGGCGACGGTCTACGATTACGAACCGTCGGACCATGAAATCCTGACCAACCTGCTGCCGCGCAACCTCGCCATCCAGATGTTCAAGGCGATGCTGGAGAACGCCGCGTCGTTCTACGGTGCGCAGATGACCGCGATGGACTCGGCGACCCGTAACGCCGGCGAAATGATCAATGCGCTGACCTTGAAGTACAACCGCTCGCGTCAGGCGCAGATTACCAAAGAACTCATCGAAATTATTTCCGGCGCGGAAGCGCTGTAAGAGGAGCAAGACCCCATGGCCAAGAACAATGTCGGCGTCGTTTCGCAGGTGACGGGTGCCGTTGTCGACGTGAAGTTCGAGGGCGACCTGCCCGCGATCCTGAACGCGCTGACGATGGAGAACCAGGGCAAGAAACTGGTTCTGGAAGTCGCCCAGCACATCGGCGAATCCACCGTGCGCTGCATCGCCATGGACTCCACCGACGGCCTGGTCCGCGGCCAGAAGGCGACCGACACCGGTTCGGCGATCAAGATGCCGGTCGGTCCCGCCACCCTGGGCCGCATCATGAACGTGGTCGGCGACCCGGTGGACGAACGCGGCCCGATCGCCGCCAAGGACTTCGCCCCAATTCACCGCGCCGCGCCCGAGTTCGTCGATCAGTCGACCGAAGCGCAGATCCTGGTCACCGGCATCAAGGTGGTGGACCTGCTCGAGCCCTATGTGAAGGGCGGCAAGATCGGCCTGTTCGGCGGCGCCGGCGTGGGCAAGACCGTGCTCATCCAGGAACTGATCAACAACATCGCCAAGGGCTACGGCGGTTACTCGGTGTTCGCCGGCGTGGGCGAACGTACCCGCGAAGGCAACGACCTGTATCACGAGTTCCTGGAAGCCGGGATCATCGACGCCAAGGGCGATAACAGCCGCGTGGCGCTGGTGTTCGGCCAGATGAACGAGCCGCCGGGGGCGCGCGCGCGCGTGGCGCTTTCGGGCCTGACCCAGGCCGAATACTTCCGTGACGTCGAAGGCAAGGACGTGCTGTTCTTCGTCGACAACATCTTCCGTTTCACCCAGGCGGGCTCCGAAGTGTCGGCGCTGCTGGGCCGCATCCCCTCGGCGGTGGGTTATCAGCCGACCCTGGCCACCGACATGGGTGCGCTGCAGGAACGCATCACCTCGACCAAGAAGGGTTCGATCACCTCGGTGCAGGCCATCTACGTGCCGGCCGACGACTTGACCGACCCGGCGCCCGCGACCTCGTTCGCGCACCTCGACGCCACCACCGTGCTGTCGCGCTCGATCGCCGAACTGGGCATCTATCCGGCGGTGGACCCGCTCGACTCCACCAGCCGCGCCCTCGATCCGCTGATCGTCGGCGAGGAACACTACAAGGTGGCCCGCGACGTGCAGCGCGTGCTGCAGACCTACAAGTCGCTGCAGGACATCATCGCCATCCTGGGCATGGACGAACTGTCGGAAGAAGACAAACTGACGGTGGCCCGCGCCCGCAAGATCCAGCGCTTCCTGTCGCAGCCGTTCCATGTGGCCGAAATCTTCACCGGCAACCCCGGTGTGTTCGTGCAGCTGGCCGACACCATCAAGGGCTTCAAGGGTATCGTCGCCGGCGAATACGACCACCTGCCGGAGCAGGCCTTCTACATGGTCGGCACCATCGAGCAGGCGATCGAGAAGGGCAAGAAGATGGCGGCGGCCGCCTAAGCAGCTCCGTCTAAGGGACGTTCTACATGGCCGATACGTTGAAACTCGAACTGGTGTCCCCGGAAAGCCTCCTGCTCTCGGAGCAGGTGGAGATGGTGCTCGTGCCGGGGGCCGAAGGCGAATTCGGCGTGCTGCCCTTGCACGCCCCGACGCTTTCGACCCTCAAGCCGGGGTTCGTGGATGTCTATAAGGCCGGCGCCGTGGTGCAGCGGTTCTTCGTCTCGGGTGGCTTCGTCGAAGTGACGCCCTCCACCTGCACCGTGCTGGTGGATGCCGCGACACCCGAGAGCGACCTCTCCCAGGCCTGTTACAACCGCCGCATGCTCGAGATTCAGACCGGGGCTGCGCATTAACTATCCCTGTCGCCCTCGGCTTGGGCGCGCGCGGTATTTTCGCTATACTTTTCGGTGACTTGGCGGCCCGCGCAGGATTCTCGGGGCCCCGACCGTTTTGTGACGGCCTCGCGTTATAGATAAACGGGCCACCACCTGAGCAACAACATGCAGCGGCATTGGACATTGGACGATATCGATTGGGCGCGTTTCGATGCGCGCCTGGCATCGCCCGACCTGATCAAGGTGATCAAGACCGCCGCCATGGTCGAGCGCAACGGCGCGGACTATGGAAAATATCTCTGCAATGTTTTCCGGGATGACCCGGCTTTCTGTGCCGCCGTCGATGAATGGGCCGCGGAAGAAGAACAGCACGGCCTTGCCCTCGGCCGCTGGGCCGAACTGGCCGACCCCAATTTCAGCCTGAACGCCAGCTTCGCGCAGTTCCTGGCCATGTACCAGATTCCCGTCGATGCCACCGAATCGGTGCGCGGTTCGCTGGGCGCCGAGCTATGCGCCCGTTGTGTCGTCGAAACCGGAACCAGTTCGTTCTACTCCGCCATCCGCGACACGGTGGAGGAGCCGGTCCTCAAGCAGATCTGCAAGAACATCGCCGCCGACGAGTTCCGTCATTACCGCCTGTTCTACGACCATATGCAGCGGTACTTCAGCGGCTCGCCGCGCGAGCGCTGGCAGCGCCTGATGGTTGCGATCACGCGCTTCCGCGAGACCTCGGACGACGAGATCGCTTCGGCCTATCATGCGGGGAATGCCCTGACGGCGCCGTACGACCGGGTGTCCTCGACCGACGAATATGGCGCGCGCAGCTTCGGCTTCTACCAGGAGCGCCATGTTCGCCGCGCCGGACATATGTTCGCCCAGGCGGCGGGATTCTCTCCCGAAGGCTGGATGGCCAAGCTGCTCACACAGGTGCTGTGGTTGATCATCAGACGGCGCGGTGAAAAGTATCGCGCGGTCTTTGCTGCCGCTTGATGTCACCCGTTGAAGCTCGCGGCGATGCGGCCGGTGCGGCCGGAAATTTAACCGGATTGCATTTACCGGGAGGTTCGTCGGCGTTGCCTTTTGGCGCCAAGCTCACGCTTTAAAGCGGGGCGCTTCGGGCGTGAACGTTTCAAGCGGGCGCGCTTCGTGCCGGGAGTGGACAAGGCGGCGACCTTGTCGCCGAAATACGCCACGATCTGCTTATAGATCTCGCGCTTGAAGCCGACGATCACGCGCGGAAGCTGCCGGAAGGGCAGCCATTTCCAGGTCTCGAATTCCGGGGTATGCGCGGCGAGGTCGATGTCCTGGTCGCGGCCGGTGAAGCGCATCAGGAACCACTTCTGCTCCTGGCCGCGGTATTTGCCTTTCCACACCCTGGCCCGCAGATCGGCGGGCAGGTCATAGCGCAGCCAGGACCGGGTCACGCCAATGATCCGTGCCTGGTCGGTGCCGGTTTCTTCCTTGAGTTCGCGCAGTGCCGCCTGGCGCGGGGTTTCGTCTTTGTCGATGCCGCCTTGTGGCATCTGCCAGGCGCTTTTGGTGTCGCTGCGGCGGCCCACGAACACGTAGCCGCGCGCATCGATCAGCGCGATGCCGACGCCCCTACGATAAGGTTTGGATTTCATGGACCGGGATCAGGTCTTCTTGGCGGCGCCTTTGGGGGCGGACGCGGGGGCCTTGCCCTTGGCGGGAGGCGCCCCGTGCTGCTCGGTGGCTTTACCCTTCGCCGGCGCGGGCTCGGCAGCCTTCGGCGCGGGGGCATTGGAAACTTCCGAATGAATCAGCACGTCGGAGATCGGCGCGAGGACAACGCCTTTCTTCTGCGCTTGTTCCAGCCATAACACCAGGCGCTCGAAACTCACCGGCTTGGCGCCAACCGCGGCCACGGCGCTGCCCTGGTATTTGGCGAGCCGCTCTGCGTAGTCGAGGCGCGCATCCACGGCGGCACGGAACGGGCGCTCGTCGAGCACCACGTCGGCCACGGCCACCGGCACGTTGGCCTCGCCGACGCGCACGCCGGGTTCGCCCTGCACGTAGAACAGGTTCTTTTCCTTGAGCTTGGCGAACACCGCGCTGATATGCGGTTCGGACTCGCGGAACTTGCTGCCTTCGGAATCCAAAACGCCGACGGCGTCGCCCGCGTCCTTGAGGATCGCATCCAGGCGCTGGGCGTTTTCCTTGGCCTCGATGCTGGTGAGCAATCCGAGCGGGCCAGGATCGTCCGCCGGGAATTCCTTGCTCTCCATGGGCAGTTCAATCAGCACTTCGTGGCCGCTGGCCTTGGCCTTCTCGGTCCATTTCTTGAGGTTGCGGGTATAGGGGCTGAAGGCCAGCGTGACCGCCGCCGGCAGCTTGGCGATGGCGGCGTCGGTGGCGGACTGGCTCAAGCCCAACCCGTCGATGACCACCGCGACCTTGGCGGTGTTCGGGGCGGTCTTGGCGGGCGTCGCATCCTTGCGGGGCGTGGCGATATTGGCGAAACGCGGCGGCGGTGCCGCGATCGCGGTTTTGTCGATCGGTGGTTCGGCTGGGTCCACCAGGCGCGGACGCCCGCCGGCGACCGCCGGTCCCGCGTCGGCGCCGGCGGGGGTGTTGAACAAACTGGGCGCGCCCGGGGCAGGCCCGAACGGCAAAGCGTCAGCCACCGCCGTGTCCTTGGCGGCTTCCTTCGCCGGTTCCTTGGGTGCTTCGGCGGCTTTTG
>JAIBCD010000203.1 GCA_019694335.1 Rhodospirillaceae bacterium
TAGACCAGGCTGCCGTCGAGCTTTTGCAGGGTATCCAGGCGCTTGACCGGCTTGCCGGCCACCTTCCACTCACCGGGCACCTTGAGCTTGACGGTCTTGGCGTCCGGCACCGGCAGCTTCGCCGCCGCGGCGGCCAACTGGCCATAGCGCGCCTTGCGGCCGCTGGCCTTGTGCGTGACCACGCCGTTGGCGGCGACGAGGTCGTCGACGGAGACCTTCCACTGTTCGGCCGCGGCGGTGATGAGCAGGTTGCGCGCCACCGCGCCGCCACGCCGCACGTAGTCCTGCGAGACGCGGATGCCGCGGCTGCCGCCAGTCGACATCTCGCCCCAGATGCGCTTGCGCGAAAGGTTGTGCGAGGGATGCACGAATTCCGTGGTGACCTTGTTCCAGTCGCACTCCAGTTCCTCGGCCACCAGTTGCGCCAGGCCGGTGAGCGTGCCCTGGCCCATCTCGGAACGCGCGATGCGGATCACGCAGGTGTCGTCCGGCTTGATGAATACCCAGGCGCCGACCTCGGCGCCGGCGTCCCTGGCGCCGGCTGCACCGGCGGACAAGGGGAAGCCCACCGACAGTCCGCCGCCGACGGCGGCCGTGGTGACGAGAAAGCGGCGGCGCGAGGGGCGTGCGACGGTCTTTTCGATCGTGGTCGTCATGATCGTTTCCCTCCTCACGCCTTGGCGCCGGTTTTGCCGGCGGCGATTTCAGCGGCGCGGTGCACGCCCGCGCGAATGCGCTGGTAGGTGCCGCAGCGGCAGATGTTGGTCATCGCCTCGTCGATCTCGGCGTCCGTGGGATTCTTCTTTTTCTTGAGCAGGGCGGCGGCCGCCATGATCTGGCCCGACTGGCAGTAGCCGCACTGCGGCACGTCGATTTCGGCCCAGGCCTTTTGCACCGGGTGCGAACGATTCTTGGCCAGGCCCTCGATGGTGGTGATCCTGTCCGTCGGCTTGACGGCCGAGACCGGCAGCGAGCACGAGCGCAGCACCTCGCCGTTGAAGTGCACGCTGCAGGCGCCACACTGCGCGACCCCGCAACCGTACTTGGTGCCGGTGAGTCCGACGTGTTCGCGGATCACCCACAGAAGCGGGGTGTCGGGTTCGACGGTGACGTCGTGAACCCGCCCGTTGATGTTGAGCCTGGCCATGTGCTGCCTCCTCCTTCGGTTGGCGGCAGGCACATGGAAGATGCGGCCCGCCTGGATTCGGGCCGGGCGGTGTGTCCCCGGCGTTTTTCTTGTCGTGTTTCGACGGAGCTGTCCGTGTCGCCTGCCCGGCGAGCAGCTACTCTGTACCGAATCAGCTTACCGCATCCGGGCGCACCTGCGATTAGATCGTGTCAGGCGATGACGGCGCCGGTCGCGCGCCTCAGCGCCATCCATTGGAGTTCGGCGAACACCGCGACCGCGACCGCCTGAACGGCAACGAAAGCCTGTCCCAGCGTGTTGGGGGATCCGAAGCCGCTGACCAGCATCCACACGCAGTCGGCCGCATACAGCGCATTGCAGGCGATCACCACCCACACGGCGGCGCGCGGCAGCGTCGCCCGCGTGGCCATCCAGGCGACGATGGCCACGTAGGGCAGCAGGCCCAGGCCCACCCAGGAGAGAAGAGCTTCAGGCAGGTGGGTCCAACCGGCGAGAAGCGTCGCGCCGGCAGCCATCAGCAGGGCGGTGACGCCGCTGACGGCGGCATCGAGGCTCAGGGCGAGGCGCAGGAAGGGGGTGACGGGGGCGGTCGACATGGCGTTCTCCTCGAACGGTGGTTGGGGTGGCGGCAGGATGTCGCTCGCATTGCGTTGCGGCAATTACGCGCGAGGTAATTGGGCGGCGTGCGGGCCTCGGCTACCATGCGGGCATGACTGCGGAAACCACCCTCAGCGCACCGCGCAGCATTGGCGACTGCCTGCGCGAATGGCGCGGCCGCCGGCGCATGAGTCAGCTGGACCTGGCGGGCGAGGCGGGCATTTCGGCGCGCCACCTGAGCTTCGTCGAGACCGGGCGCGCGCAGCCCAGCCGCGAGATGGTGCTGACCCTGGCCGAGACGTTGGAGGTTCCCTTGCGCGAGCGCAACGCGATGCTGCTGGCAGCGGGATTCGCGCCCCTGTTCGGCGAGCGCAACCTGGCCGACCCGGCGCTGGCACCCGCGCGCGAAGCGATCGACCTGGTGCTCGCGGGCCATGAGCCGTATCCCGCGCTGGCGGTGGATCGGCGCTGGACGCTGATCGCGCATAACCGGGCCGTGCTGCCGCTGCTGGAGGGCGTCGCGCCGGCATTGATGCAGCCGCCGCTCAATGTGCTGCGCCTCTCGCTGCATCCCGAGGGGGTGGGCCCTCGCATCGTCAACTACGTCGAGTGGCGCGCCCACGTGATGGCCCGGCTCAAGCGCGACCTGGACCTGACGGCCGATGCCGCCATCGCCACGCTGATCGACGAGTTGCGCGCCTACCCGGTGCCGGCGCACGCGCGCGGCCAGCGCGAATCCGAGCACGGCGCGCCGGGCATGGTGGTACCGTTGCGGATCAGCTCGCCTGCCGGCGAACTGTCGTTCATTTCGACCATCACGGTGTTCGGCACGCCGATCGACGTGACGCTATCCGAGATCGCCATCGAATCGTTTTTCCCCGCCGACGCGCGCACCGGTGAAGTCCTGCGCGCGCTGGCGGCCAGTTGAGTCCAACAAGCCGTCGGCACGGCATTCGTGACCGGCGCGGAGACAGCGCATGACCACCCACACCTATCGCATCTGCCCGTTTTGCGAAGCCTGCTGCGGGCTCGAGGTCGGCACCGAGAACGGCCGCGTGGTCTCGGTGCGCGGCATGGAGTCCGACGTGTTCAGCGGCGGCTACATGTGTCCCAAGGGTGTGGCGCTCAAGGACCTGCACGAGGATCCGGATCGGCTGCGCACGCCGCTCGTCAAGCGCGATGGCCGCTTTGTCGAGGCGAGCTGGGACGAGGCGTTCGCGGAAATCGAACGGCGGCTGCTGCCGGTGATCGAGACCCACGGCCGCGACGCGGTGGGCCTGGTGATCGGCAACCCCACCGTGCACAAGATGGGCCTGGTGCTCTACTTTCCGAAGCTGGCCCGCGCGCTGGGATCGCGCAATGTGTTCTCCGCCTCCACCCTGGACCAGATGCCCAAGCAGTTGTCCAGCGGCCTCCTGTTCGGGCACTGGCTTTCCGTCGCGGTGCCGGACATCGAGCGCACCGACTACCTGCTGATGCTGGGCGCCAACCCGATCGTCTCCAACGGCAGCATGTGGACCGTGCCGGATTTTCGCGGCAAGGCCAAGGCGATGAAGGCGCGTGGCGCCAAGCTGGTGGTGATCGACCCGCGCCGCACCGAGACGGCGGATGTGGCGGATGAGCATCACTTCATCCGCCCAGGCGGCGACGCGTTCCTGCTGATGGGC
>JAIBCD010000204.1 GCA_019694335.1 Rhodospirillaceae bacterium
AGTCGGCGCCCAGATCGTCCACGAACGAGGCGTTCGCCGTGACCTCGTCTTCCTTCACGCCGAGTTGTTCGACGACGATCTTCTTGACGCGTTCTTCGATGCTGCTCATGAGTTCGGTAACCTCCCAGAGGGAAAAAAGCGCGCGGATTGTAGTGGAACGCATCCTGCCCTGCTACCGACGCCGCCGCGCGTGCGGGCCGGGCCGTGCGCCCGGGCCGCGGACTGGCGCGGCACGGGCGTGGAATGTCCTTGAATGCTGTGGTGCAAGCGCCTGAATCGACGGCGCGGAAGCGCGCATTCTACGGCATGTACATGCCGCCGTTCACATGCAGGGTTTCGCCGGTGATGTAGGCCGCCGACGGGGACGCAAGGAAGGCCACCGCGCGGGCGATGTCGGCCGGCTCGCCAAAGCGGCCCAGCGCGATCTGCCCCAGCATGGCGTTCTTCGCGTCCTCGGGCAGCGCGCGCGTCATGTCGGTGTCGATGAAACCCGGGGCCACCGCGTTCACCGTCACGCCGCGCGAACCGATCTCGCGCGCCAGCGACTTGGAGAAGGCGATGATGCCGGCCTTGGCCGCAGCGTAGTTGGCCTGGCCCGGATTGCCGGTGAGTCCGATCACCGAGGCGATATTGACGATGCGGCCGCGGCGCGCCTTCATCATGCCGCGCATCACCGCCTTGGAGGTGCGGTACACGCTGGTGAGGTTGGTGTCGAGGATGGCCTGCCAGTCCTCGTCCTTCATGCGCATCAGCAACTGGTCGCGCGTGATGCCGGCATTGTTCACCAGGATCGACACCGGGCCGAACTCCTTGGCGATGGCGTCGATCAGCGCGTCGACGGCCGCGCCGTCGGTCACGTTCAGCACACGCCCCACGCCGCCGTGCGCCGCCAGCGCCGCGCTGATCGCCGCCGCACCTGCTTCGCTGGTGGCCGTGCCGATGACCTTGGCGCCCTGCGCGGCCAATTCCGCCGCGATGGCCGCGCCGATGCCGCGGCTGGCGCCGGTGATGAGGGCGATGTCGCCTTCCAGGGGCTTGCTCATGATTCGGTTCCTTGGCGTGGGCGGCCATGACGGGCCGCGGACGGTGGGCGAGCGGACCGATCGCCCAATCCGGAGCTGGGCCTCAGTCGGCGCGCCACTCGGCCAGGGCCGCGGCGAGTTCGACGGGCGCGCCGATGGCGCGTGCCTCCAGCGACTTGTCGATGCGCTTGGCCAAACCGGCCAGCACCTTGCCCGGACCGCACTCGGCCAGGCGCGTGATGCCCGCCGCCGCGAGTGCCTGCACGCACTCGGTCCAGCGCACCGGCAGGTAGAGCTGGCGCTGCAGCGCGGCGCGGATCTCGGCAACGTCGGTGTACGCGCGCGCTTCGGCGTTCTGCACCACGGGAATCGCCGGCGCACGCCAGGCCATGGACGCCATGCGCTCACCGAGCCGGTCCGCCGCCTCGCGCATCAGCACGCAGTGCGAGGGCACGGAGACCGGCAGCTTCACCGCCTTCTTCACGCCGAGTTCGGCCAGGCGCGCGAGGGCGCGGTCCAGCGCTGCGGCGTGTCCGGCGATGACGAGCTGACCGGGAGAATTGAAGTTGGCCGGCGCCACCACCTCGTCGCCGGCCACCTCGGCGCAGACCTGGGCGATCTGCGCATCATCGCCGCCGAGGATCGCGGCCATGGCGCCGACACCCGCCGGCACCGCAGCCTGCATCAGGCGGCCGCGCTCGGCCACCAGGGTCGCGGCGTCGGCGAGGGAAACCGCTCCGGCACAGACCAGCGCGGAGTACTCGCCCAGGCTGTGCCCCGCCAGTTGCGCCGGACGCGCACCACCGCGCGCGCACCACACGCGCCACACCGCCACGCTGGCGGCGAGCAGGGCCGGCTGGGTGTTCTCGGTGCGGTTGAGCGCGTCTTCCGGACCCTGCTGGGCCAGCGCCCACAGGTCCTTGCCGACGCCGGCCGAGGCCTCGTCGAAGGTCTGCCGCACCAGCGGCTCGGCGGCGGCGAGTTCGGCAAGCATACCGACCGACTGCGAGCCCTGGCCGGGAAAGACGAAAGCGAGATGCTGCATGGCTGCGTTCCGTGCCGCGAAGGTCAATAACGAACGAGCGCGGAGCCCCAGGTGAAGCCGCCGCCGAAGGCCTCCATCAGCAGCAGCTGGCCGCGCTGCACCTTGCCGGTGCGCACGGCGTGGTCCAGCGCCAGCGGCACGGAGCCCGACGAGGTGTTGCCGTGCTTGTCCACGGTGACGATCACGCGCTCCATGGGCATGTCCAGTCGCTTGGCGGTGGCCTGGATGATGCGCAGATTGGCCTGGTGCGGGATCAGCCAGTCGATGGCGTGCTTGTCCAGACCGTTGGCGGCGAGGGTTTCCTCCACCACCGCATCAAGCGTCTTGACGGCGACCTTGAACACCTCGTTGCCGGTCATCATGACGCGCACGCCGGCGTTCTTCTCCTGCGGCTTGAAGCCGGCGGACACGCCCACCGGATTCCACAGCAGCTCCTTGTAACCGCCGTCGGCGTGCAGGTGCGTGGAGACGATGCCCGGCGCGCTGTCGGCGGTGAGCACCACCGCGCCGGCGCCGTCGCCGAACAGCACGCAGGTGCTGCGGTCGGACCAGTCGAGCATGCGCGTGAGCGTTTCCGCGCCGACCACCAGGGCCTTCCTGGCCGCACCGCTGCGGATGAACTTGTCCGCCACGCCCAGGGCGTAGATGAAGCCCGAACAGGCCGCATTGACGTCGAAGGCGGCGCAGCCGTTGGCGCCCAGGCGGTGCTGCAGCAGGCAGGCGGTGGACGGGAAGATCAGGTCCGGCGTGGTGGTGCCGAGCACCAGCAGGTCGATTTCACCGGGCTTCACGCCGGCGGCATCGAGGGCGCGCCGCGCCGCCTGTTCGGCGAGATCGCCGGTGGTCTGGCCTTCGGCGGCGACATGGCGCTGGCGGATGCCGGTGCGCGAGGCGATCCACTCGTCACTGGTGTCGACGAGTTTTTCCAGATCGGCGTTGGTCAGGACCTTTTCCGGCAGGTAGCTGCCGGTTCCGGCAATGCGGGCGTGGATCAGGGCAGTGTCCTCGGCTGGCGGCCGCGGCGGTCACGTCGGCCGGAAACGAAATCCGGCGCGAGCGCGCCGGATTTCCAGGGATCGCTGGCGCGGGGTCGACGGACCCCGCGGCGATCAATCCTCGTTGCGCACCGCGGACTTGGTGTCGATCACCTTCTTGCCGCGGTAGTAGCCGTCCTTGGTCACATGGTGGCGCAGGTGCACCTCGCCCGAGGTCGGGTCGGTGGCCAGCTGCTTGGCGGTGAGCGCGTCGTGCGAACGACGCATGCCGCGCCGGGACGGGGTCTTGCGGGACTTCTGGACTGCCATGGCGAATCTC
>JAIBCD010000072.1 GCA_019694335.1 Rhodospirillaceae bacterium
GATCCCCGCCGCCGCACCGGCGCCCGCTTCCTCGGCGAATCCGCCGGCGAGCGCCGCTCCCGCCACGCCCGAACCGGCCGCGCCCGAGCAGCGCATCAAGATCAACACGCCGCACCTGCACGGCTCGCTCACGCTCACCGGCGGACGTTTCGACGACATCACCCTGGCGCAATACCGCGAAACCCTCGATCCCAAGAGCCCCGAAGTCGTGCTGTTCTCGCCGACCGTGGCCGCGAAGCCCTATTATGCCGAGATCGGCTGGCTTGCGTCGGACCAGGGCGTCACGCTGCCCGGCGCGACCACCGCCTGGACCAACGAAACCCCCGAAGCGCAGCTCACCGACACGACACCCGTGGTTCTCACCTGGGACAACGGCCAGGGCCTCAAATTCAAGCGCGTCATCAAGGTCGACAGCAACTATCTGTTCACCATCGAACAGAGCGTCGAGAACACCGGCGACAAGGCCGTCACCCTGTTCCCCTATAGCCTGATCGCGCGGCTCGACAATCCGGCTGAGAAGGCCACCTATATCCTGCACGAAGGGCCCATCGGCGTGTTCAACGGCACATCGATGGAGAAGAAATACGCCGACGTGAAGAAGGAAGGCCGCATCACCGCCGAATCCACCGGCGGCTGGATCGGCATGACCGACAAATACTGGCTGTCGGCGATCGGCTTCGACCCCAAACTCAAGATCGCCGCGTCGTTCAACTACGCCGACGCCGCCGGCCGCGAGCGCTATCAAACCGACCTGCGCGCCGATCCGGTCACCGTCGGCGCGGGCGAGACCAAGGCCGTCTCCGCCTACCTGTTCGCGGGCGCCAAGGAGCTGGGCATCCTCGACCAGTACGCGCAGAACCCGGGGCTCACCCGTCTCGATCTCGCCATCGATTTCGGCTGGTTCTGGTTCCTGACCATCCCGTTCTTCCACGCGCTGCGCTGGCTGCACGATCAGCTGGGCAACTTCGGCCTCGCCATCCTGGCGTTCTCGACCGTGGTGCGCCTGTTGATGTTCCCGATCGCCAACAAGCAGTTCAAGTCGATGAACAACATGAAGCGCCTGCAGCCGCACATGAAGGCGCTGCAGGAGCGTCACGCCAACGACCGCACCAAGATGAACCAGGAGATGATGGAGCTCTATAAACGCGAGAAGGTGAACCCGCTGGCCGGCTGCCTGCCGATTGTCATCCAGATCCCGGTGTTCTTCGCGCTCTATAAGGTGCTCTACGTCACCCTTGAGATGCGCCACGCGCCGTTCTACGGCTGGATCCACGATCTTTCCGCGGCGGATCCCACCAGTGTCCTCAACCTGTTCGGGCTGCTGCCGTATTCCATCCCGCCGATGCTGCATTTCGTCAGCATCGGCGCCTGGCCGCTGATCTACGGCATCACCATGTTCCTGCAGCAGAAGCTCATGCCCCAGTCGGCCGATCCGGTGCAGGCCAAGGTGATGATGTATCTGCCGCTGATCTTCACCTTCGTGCTGGCGTCCATGCCGGCGGGCCTGGTGATCTACTGGGCGTGGAGCAATACGCTCGCCATCCTTCAGCAATGGCTGCTGACGCGTAACGATCCCGCGAAAACCCAGGCGGCATGAGCGATTCCCAAACGACAAGCGGGGCCGTCCACGATATCGAGGCCCGTGATCTTGAAGCAGGCCGAAGGCTGTTCACGCGCCCCTGCCGCTTTCTCAAGGGCGTGCTGGAACTCGCCCAGATGCCGGAGGCCGATATCCCGGAGATCGCCTTCGCCGGCCGGTCCAATGTCGGCAAGTCCAGCCTGATCAACGCGCTCACCGGCAACAGCACCATCGCGCGCACGTCCAACACGCCGGGCCGCACCCAGGAGATCAACTTCTTCGATCTCGGCGGGCGGCTGACCATGGCCGACCTGCCCGGCTACGGTTTCGCACAGGCGCCAAAGGACAAGGTGGGCGCCTGGACCGATTTCATAAAACTGTATCTGAAAGGCCGCCCCACCCTGCGCCGCGCCCTGGTCCTGGTGGATAGCCGCCACGGCCTCAAGGACAACGACCGCGAGATCATGAAACTGATGGATAGTTCGGCCGTGAACTATCAGATCATCCTGACCAAGGCCGATAAACTCAAACCCGGGCCTCTGGCAAAGGTTCTGGCCGAGGTGACCGAGGCAATCACCAAACATGTGGCGGCGCACCCCGAAGTGCTGGTCACCAGCGCCACGGACGGTTTCGGCATCGCCGAAGCCCGCGCGGCCTTGTCAGAACTGGCGCTGCCAGAGTAAGTAGAAAATCTCAGCAGGCTTATAATTTTGTCGCGTGTCCGGACGGAAAACCGGTATCCCCTTTTCCTGGACACGTTCCCGCATTGAAAGGCTCTCATGTCCGCCGAGAACGACAATGCCGTCTGGCTGGAGAAGGCCGGCGTTCTGGCCGAGGCGCTACCGTTCATGCGCGCCCACGCCGGGGAAACGGTGGTGGTCAAGTACGGCGGCCACGCCATGGGCGACGAGACCGTCGCCGAGCGGTTCGCCAAGGACATCGTTTTGCTGAAACAGGTGGGCATCAACCCCATCGTGGTGCACGGCGGCGGCCCGCAGATCGGCGCCATGCTCGAGCGCCTCAAGATCAAAAGCGAATTCATCGATGGCCTCAGGGTGACCGACGCCGCCACCGTGGAGATCGTCGAGATGGTGCTGTGCGGCTCCATCAACAAGCAGATCGTCACCGCCATCAATAAAGCCGGCGGTTTCGCGGTCGGCATGTCGGGCAAGGACGGCAACCTGATCAAGGCGCGCAAGCTGCGGCGCTCCAAGAAAGACCCCGGCTCGAACATCGAGAAGATCCTCGACCTCGGGTTTGTCGGCGAACCGGCCGAGATCAATCCGCATATCCTCGATACTTTCGAGGAATCCGACATCATCCCGATTATCGCGCCGATCGGCGTCGGCCCCAACGGCGAGACCTTTAACATCAATGCCGACACGGTCGCGGGCGCGGTGGCGGGAGCGGCGGGCGCCGCGCGCCTGTTGATGCTCACCGACGTACCGGGCGTGCTGGACGACACCGGCCGCCTGATCAAGGAAATGACCTTGGAGCGCGCCAAGACCCTGATCCAGTCGGGCACCATCTCGGGCGGCATGATCCCCAAGGTCGAGACCTGCATGAACGCGGTCGAGCAGGGGGTCGAAGGGGCCGTGATCGTCGATGGCCGCGTGCCGCATGCCGTGCTGCTGGAGCTGTTCACGCCCTCCGGGGCGGGCACGCTGATTCGCGCGCGTTAAATTCGGTAGTGGACCGCCTTCGCCAAATCGACTCCTGGGTGTTCGACCTGGACAACACGCTCTACCCGGCGTCGGCCAATCTGTTCGCCCAGATCGACCACCGTATCAGGGCGTTCATCGCCCGGACGCTGAACCTGGGCCTGGACGACGCCTTCGCCCTCCAGAAGAAATATTACCACGAACACGGCACGTCCCTGCGCGGGCTGATGATCCATCACGGCGTGGAGCCCGATGTATTCCTGGAATATGTCCACGACATCGATCATTCCGTGCTGCCGCCCAATCCGGCGCTGGAGGCGGCGCTCGCGGCCTTGCCCGGGCGCAAGCTGGTCTACACCAACGGTTCCACCTATCACGCCGAACAAACCCTGAAGCGCCTGGGGATCGATGCGCATTTCGCGGAGATTTTCGATATCAGGGCCAGCCGCTACATCCCCAAGCCCGACGCGCGCGCCTACGCGGAGTTCATCGCGAAGCATGTGATCGCGCCGGAACGCGCGGCCATGTTCGAGGATCTGCCGCGTAACCTGAAACCGGCGGTGGACCTGGGTATGACGGCGATATGGGTGCGCCACCCCGAGACCCGGTTGCTGCCCGGTGAAGGCACGGACCATTGCCACTATGTCGCGGACGACCTGACCGCCTGGCTCGGCGACGCCGGCCGAACGCTCAGCGCGCCCTAAGCCTTGCCAGGAAAGGTGGTCTCCGGTTTCGCATCCGGCCACGTGCAAAAATAAAACATGCTAAAGCGCGGTGACGATTCGTAGAAACGTCATCGCGCCTTAGCCTTTACGGCTTCCTGGAACATCTCGAGCTGCCACTCCAACTCGGCCTCGGTGGCGTCGAAGCCACCGCCGGCGCGTGACTTGATCACCTGTTCGGGTGGCACCCGGGCGACCTTTAGCTGCAGGTGGGCGGCTTCCTCGGCGGTGAAGTCCGCGGCCCAAGCCGCGGCCAGCATGCCCTTGGCGCTGCCGGCGCGCACGACCTCCGCGACCGCTTCCACCGGCAAGGCGGCTTTGCGCGCGATCGCGGCCACCACCACGGTCACGGCGCCGTCCGACGCCGCCTGGAGCACATACTTCGAAGTGAGCTTACCCGCGTTGGCGAGTGCGTCGAGTTGGCGGCTGGCCACCGCGAGCGCCTGGGGTGTCAGCTGGTCATCCGGATCGTCGGGCGCCAGGCCGGTCTTCTCGTCACCGCGCCGCAGCTTCTCGGTCACCATCTTGCCGAGCGTGGCGGTGGTTTCCTGGTCGAGATCGGCGCGATCGGCGAGCGCCTGGATCAGCGAGTGTGCAACGAATTCCGCGATCCTCAGCGCCGCCTTGGCGCTCAGTTGCCGGCGGTGCACCAGCGGTTCGTGCCAGGAGGCCTGCCGGGGCGCGGCGTCGATGATCGCGTCCAGGGTCTCTTCGCGGATCTGGGCATTGGGATTCTTGAGCAGCGAGGTGATGGCGTCCACGTTGCCCGCGCCGACGATGGCGTGGGAAACCTCCTCGCCGACATTGATGCGCCGGGAAATCGCCACCAGCCGTGCGGTCAACGGGCTGGCTCGAATGACTTCCTGCAAGTCCTCGTCGGTCAGCACCGGCGAGAATTCCAGCACCGGCGCGGCCACCGTGGCCTCGGAGTCCAGCGCTAGGGTGAATACGATATCGTGCGGCGCGTTGGGCAGGGACTTGAGGGCCTCCGACAACGCGCGGCGGACGCGCGGCAGTTGATCGCGCGCCAGCAGGATCAAAACCTGGTGCACCGTGCGCCAGGCCTTGGCCTGCTGGTCGTCGGTGAGTCCCGGCACCAACCGCCCGACGCGGTCGGCGAGGTCGAAGCGCACATCGGCATCATCATCGGCGGCGAGCAGGAGATTCGCCTTGATCGGCGTCGCGCCGTTGATGGCCACCGCCCGGCGCACGGCGGGGTCCGGGTCGCGGGCCAGGAAGAACAGAATCTCCGGCTCCACATCCTCCCGCATGGCGAGGCTCGTGCGAACACCGGGATCGGGATGATCAAGCAGGTCGCGCGCTTGCTCGTAGGTCACCTTGTGTCCCGGAAGCCCGAGCATGCGCACCAGGCGGTCCTTGGCGGGAGCCCCGTTCGGCGCGGCCGGGCCTGGCTTGACCGCGGTCATACCGGCCCCGCTTCCGCCGCGATCGAGTAGTTGTTCTTCCCGCCGCGCTTGGCGTCGTACATGGCCTGGTCGCCGCGCGCCAGCAGCGCATCGAGTGTCTCGGCGCTCTGGTGGTTCCAGGCCGCGATGCCGATCGACATGCCGAGCGGCCGGTCGGAACTGCCGGATTTGCCGGCCAGTGTGCCGATCCTTCCCAGGAACTGTTCGGCGCGGGTGCGGGCGATAGCCAGGTCCGCGCCCGTCAGCCAGCAGGCGAATTCGTCGCCGCCCAGACGCGCCACCATGTCCGTGGGGCGGGTGTGCTGGAGCAGGATGTTGCGCACTTCGATCAGCACGTCGTCGCCGGCCTGATGCCCGCGAGTGTCGTTGACATGCTTGAAGTTGTCGAGGTCGACATACATCAGTACCGCCATGCCTTTGTCGCGATGCAGGCGGGACAGGGAGCGATGCAAGCCGTCCATGAACGCCCCGCGGTTGAGGAGGCCGGTGAGCGCGTCGGTGCGCGAAATCTTGAGCACATGTTCATGATGCGCGAACTGCTCGATGGTGATGCCGACCTGGTTCGAGATGTCGCCGATCAGCAGGCGGTCGTCGTCGGTCCAGGCGCCGCGTTCGACCGCGCGCCACAGCACCACGGCGCCGTTGGCCTCGCCCTGATAGCGCGCCGGCGCGGCCAGCACCTGCCGGTCGCCGAGCAGCAGCTCGACCGCGCCCGCGCCGCTGCCGATGGTGTCCAGCACGGCGTTGGCGAGCGCGGTATCGAGGTCGCCGTAGCGGGCGGCGAGCTGGAAATTCTTGTGCGCCGGCGTATCGGCCGCGCCGGTGCGGCGGAAAATGTGGCAGTGCTCGCCGCCCAGGCCTTTCGCCAGCGCCTCGGCCGCCACGCCCAGCATGGCTTCCGGGTCAACCTCGTCCCGGAAGGCGCGCACGATGCGGGTCAACACGCGTTCGCGGTTCCTGACGCGGGTCAGGGTGGCTTCGCGGTCGCGGGTTTCGGTGACGTCGCGGCACACGCCGCGCGCGCCCATCCACTCGCCGTTCTTGCCGCGCAGCGGCATCGCGGAGATCACCACACAGGCCGATCGTCCGTCCGAACGCCGCAGCCAGGCTTCTTCGTTCTCGATCCTGCGCGTGGTCAGGAACGCCGCCTCGCCCGCCACGCCGGATTCCTGGATCACCAGGCTGACCGGGTCGGTCGCCATCAGCACATCGGCTGAATAGCCGAGCGCGCCGCGCGGCGGCACGAAAGAGAAGCGGTTGTCGGACCCGGTTTCCCAGGCGAAGTCGGTGGAGATCTCGGTGAAGTCCTTGTAGCGCCGGCGGCTGTCCACCAAGGCCAGGCGCAGGGAATTGTCGAGCGTGAGATCGCGCACGAACAGCAGCGTGCCGGCGCCGCCGTCGAGCGGCACCAAGGTGACCTGCAGGTTCTGCTGGCGCTCACCCGCGCCCACGTCGATCAAGTCGACCAGGGCGCGCTCGGCGCTCCTGGATTTGGCCGCGGCGGCGGCGAGTTTCCCGATGTCCTCGCGGGACAGGCGTTCGGCGAATTCGCGGGCGACCGGATTGGCGGGCTCGACCCTGCCGTCGGCCGTGACGCGGAACACCGCCTCCTCGTAGCGCAACAGCGCTGCTGGCGAGACGCAGAACGGCAATGTCCCCGGGAATACGCCCGTGGTCTCCGATGTTGGGGCAGTTCCCGCCCCAGCGCGCTCTAGCGCCATTGTTGTTCGACCCCCCGAAAGACCGGTCACGTTCTTGACCGGCCGTTACTTCCCACATCCTTGTTCCGCGGAGCGGGAAGTTTCGACCAAAACATATGTTAGCCTGCGCCGCATTCGAGTCCAATCATTGTCCATCCTTTCGCGGGATTTTTGGCCGACGTTGACTCGCCTTTGCCAGCGGCTATGTTCGCCCCGGCTCAGCCCGAGTCGGCGGGTGGCGAAAATCTGGAAAATACATATGGATATCAACTCGTTAAAAGCTGAAATCGAGGCCGCCTGGGAGGCCCGGGAAGGCCTGAGCCTCGCGACCACGGGCCCCGTGCGCCAGGCGGTGAGCGCCGCCCTTGACCTGCTCGACGGCGGCGCGGTGCGCGTCGCGGAAAAGACCGCGGGCGGCTGGGTGGTCAACGACTGGCTCAAGAAGGCGGTGCTGCTGTCGTTCCGCCTCAACGACAATGCCATCATTCCCCACGGCTCGACGGGCGCCGCGTCCTGGGACAAGGTGCCCTCCAAGTTCGCGGGCTGGAACGAAGCGCAATTCCGCCAGGCCGGCTTCCGTGCCGTGCCCGGCAGCGTGGTGCGCCACTCGGCCTATATCGCGCCATCGGTGGTGCTGATGCCGTCGTTCGTCAATGTCGGCGCCCATGTCGGCAGCGGCACCATGGTCGATACCTGGGCCACCGTCGGCAGCTGCGCCCAGATCGGCAAGAACGTGCACCTCTCGGGCGGCGCCGGTATCGGCGGCGTGCTCGAGCCGTTGCAAGCCGCCCCCGTGGTCATCGAGGACAACTGCTTCATCGGCGCACGTTCGGAAGTGGTGGAAGGCGTGCTGGTGGAAGAAGGTGCGGTGCTGTCGATGGGTGTGTTCATCGGCGCATCGACCAAGATCATCGACCGCACCACCGGCGAGGTCTTCATGGGCCGCGTGCCGTCCCATAGCGTGGTGGTGCCCGGCAGCCTGCCCGGCAAGCCGCTGCCCGACGGCAGCCCCGGCCCCTCGCTCTATTGCGCCGTGATCATCAAGCGCGTGGACGCCAAGACCCGCTCCAAGGTCTCCATCAACGAGCTGTTGCGTACGTGAACCCCCGCCCATGAACAAAGTCAGCGCCCTCGACCTCGCGCAAGCGCTGATCCGCTGCGACAGCGTCACGCCGCGGGATGCGGGCGCCCTGGGCGCACTGCAACAAGCACTGGAAGGCTTGGGCTTCCGCTGCGAGCGCATGCGGTTCGAGGAGCCCGGAACCGATCCGGTGGACAACCTCTACGCCCGCCTCGGCACCGCGTCGCCCAACTTCTGTTTTGCCGGACACACCGACGTGGTGCCGGTCGGCGGCGGCTGGACCACAGACCCGTTCAAGGCGGAAGTCATCGACGGCCAACTCTATGGCCGCGGCGCTTCCGACATGAAAAGCGCCATTGCCGCCTTCGTGGAGGCGGTCGCCAACTTCACCGCCAAGGGAAAGCCGGCCGGCTCGATCAGCCTGCTGATCACGGGTGACGAGGAGGGCGATGCGGTCAACGGCACCAAGAAGGTGCTCGCGGCCCTGAAAGCGCGCGGGGAAAGACTCGATGCCTGCGTCGTCGGCGAACCCACCAACCCCTTGAAGCTCGGCGAGATGATCAAGATCGGCCGCCGCGGCAGCCTGACCGCCAAGCTCACGGTGTTCGGCACGCAGGGACATTCTGCTTATCCGCACCTCGCCGACAATCCCATCAACCGGCTCCTGGCGATGCTGAACGCCATCACCGCGGAGCCGTTGGACAAGGGCTCGGCCCACTTCCAGGCCTCGACCTTGGCGATCACCACGGTCGATGTCGGCAACGCCGCCACCAATGTCATCCCCGGCATGGCGCGGGCGGGTTTCAATATCCGCTTCAACGACCTTCACTCCGGCAAGTCGCTGAGCGACTGGCTGCGCAAGACCTTTGACGCGATCGCCAAACCCGACATGTACGAACTGGCGATCAAGGTCTCGGGCGAATCCTTCATCACCCCGCCCGGCCCGCTTAGCAACATCGTCTCGGACGCGGTGAAAGCCGTGACCGGCGCCAGCCCGGAACTCTCGACCACCGGCGGCACGTCCGACGCGCGCTTCATCAAGGACGCCTGCCCGGTGTGCGAATTCGGCATGGTCGGCCAGACCATGCACAAGGCCGACGAACGTTGTTCGGTCGACGACATCGGGAAGCTGAGCGCGATCTATCTCGGTGTCCTCGAGCGCTACTTCGCGGCCGGCGGGCGGTGATCTCGATCCCGCAATTCGCCGCCGCCATGCGGGGCGTGCGCCTCCTGGCCGCGTTCAACCTCAAGGCCTGGGGCTACTTCGATAAGTCATTGAGCGGATTCTGGGCGTCCTTCCTGCCCGCGATCGTGCTATCGCCGCTCAACCTGATCCACGTCCTGCTGCAATTCGGGAACCACCCGCCCAAGGTGGGCTTCGTTCCCTATCTGGTGGTCGAATTCCTGACGTACGTCCTACAGTGGACGCTGTTTCCCTTCGTCATGCTCTACGTGGCCGACCTCCTGCAGCGGCGGGAGCGGTATTTCTGGCACATGGTGGCCTACAACTGGCTGCAGTTGCCGCTGACGCTGTTCATCCTGGCCTTACGCGTGCTCGGGGATTTCCACCTGGTCGCGCCCGAGGGTATCGGCGTGATGGAACTCGCCGCCATCGCGATCTTCTTCATCTACGGCACATTCGTCGCGGGCGTCGGCCTGCAAGTGGGTATCGGCACCGCGCTCAGCCTGGTGGTGCTCGACTTCGTGCTCTCCCTGATCACCGGCCAGGTGATCCTGCGGATCGAAGGCTAGTACGCACGCGGGAAACGCGTGCCAAACAAAATAATAATATCCGGGCCTAGGCCGGATATTTTACGTGCGTTAGATAAAGACCCGTCGGCGGAGCGGTTTGCCCGCCCGCGGCGCGGTCGCGGGCCTCCAACGCGCGTGCGACATCCCGCGGCGTCCACTTGCCCTCGCCCACCGTCCGCAGCGTACCGACGATATTGCGCACCTGATGGTGCAGGAACGAGCGCGCGCGCGTGGTCAGCACGATCATCCCGGCCTGGCGGCTGACGGCGATGGCATCGATGGTTTTCACGGGCGATTCCGCCTGGCACTCGGCGGCGCGGAAGGTCGTGAAGTCGTGCTTTCCCACCAGCACCTGCGCCGCCTCATGCATCGCTTCGGCGTCGAGTGGCGCCGGAATCCACCACACCTTGCCGGCTTCCAGCGCCGCCGGTGCGCGCCGGTTGAGGATGCGGTATTCGTATCCGCGTTCCACGGCGGAAAAGCGCGCGTGGAACTCGCCATCCACCAACTCGGCCTTCAACACCGACACCAGATGTGGCCGCAGATGCGCGTTGAGCGCGTTGGCGACCACCTCGGGGCGGTCATTGCGCGGCAGATCGACGTGCGCGACCTGCGCCAGCGCGTGCACGCCGGCATCGGTGCGGCCGGCCCCGAACACCTGCCCTTTTATCTGGCAATAACGCTCGACCGCGGTTTCCAGCGCCTCCTGCACCGACATGCCGTTCTCTTGCCGCTGCCAGCCGACGAAAGCCGTGCCGTCGTATTCGATGGTCAACTTGAACCGTTGCATTAGACGACTTGGCTGACGCGGGCGTCGGGGGCAGCGCCGTCCTGGTGATGCACGGCCATCCATTCCTCGTTGAGGATCGCCCAGCGCTCATGATCGCGCCATTCGCCATCGATGCGCAGGAACGCCGGCGAGAAACCTTCCTTGCGAAACCCAAGCCGCCTCACCAGCGCGAGCGACGCGGCATTGGCGGGCTGGATATTGGCCTCGATGCGGTGCAACTCCAGGGTCACGAAGGCGTGGTCGAGCACCAGCACCAGGCCCTCGGTCATATAGCCGCGCCCGCAGAACGCAGCCGACGCGTAGTAACCCAGCGATCCCGACTGGAATCCACCCAGGATGATGTCGTTGATGTTGATCACGCCCACCACGGTGTCGTCATCGATCCGCGCCACCAGGAAGCCGTAGGCGTTACCTTTGCTGAGACGCTCCAGATAAGCCTTGTAGCGATTGAGGTCCGTGGGCGGGAACACCCAGGGTTCATGGAACTTGGTACTGGCGGTGGTCATGGACAGAAAATCGTCGGCCGCGTCGCGTGTCGGCGCGAACAGGTAGACCGATCCGCCCTTTGAGATGATTTTGCGCCGGCGTCCAAACATAAGGGTCAGCTTATGCGAGGCGTGTTCCCTTGGGCAACGCATAGCCGCGCAGGAATGCTTCGGCCGGGGCGGGCCCGCGTCCGGCACGTTGGACCGTGAGCAAGCGCACGGCACCGGAAGCACAGGCAATCGTAAGCGCGTCATCCAGGACGACGCCGGGAGCCCCCCCGCCGGAGACCGTTTCGGCCCGCAAGGCTTTGATGCGTTCGTCGCCGTGGCCGAACCAGGCGCCTGGGAACGGCGACAGGCCGTTGATGTGACGTGCCACATCCAGCGCCGGCCGGCTGAAATCCACCTTCGCCTCGGCCTTGTCGATCTTGGCCGCGTAGGTGACCCCCTCGGCCGGTTGCGGCGTCGCCGCGAGGGTTCCCGCGGCGATGCCATCCAGCGCCTTCAGGATCAGATCGCCGCCGCAAAGGGCCAATGCGTCATGGAGTTCGCCAGCCGTGGTGGTGCCGGCGATAAGCACTTCACCCGTGAGCAGCATGGCGCCGGTATCGAGACCCGCGTCCATCTGCATGATGGTGACGCCGGTCTCGGTGTCGCCGGCCATGATCGCGCGCTGGATCGGCGCCGCGCCGCGCCAACGCGGCAACAGCGACGCGTGAATGTTCACGCAGCCGCGCTTGGGCGCCTCCAGCACCGCCAGCGGCAGGATCAGGCCGTAGGCCGCCACCACGGCGATATCGGCATTCCAGGCGGCGAATTCATCCTGGGCCTCTTTCGCCTTCAGGCCTTTGGGCGTGCGCACCGGCAACCCGCGCGCGCGCGCGAACACTTCCACAGGGCTGGGGCGATCCTGCTGGCCGCGTCCGGCAGGGCGCGGCGGTTGGCAATAGACCGCCGCGATCTCATGGCGCTCGGCAATCCGCGCCAGCGCCGTCACGGCGAAGTCGGGCGTGCCCATGAAGACGACGCGCATGCGGGAATTCCCGAAGTTAGGCGAACACTTAAATTAAGCAGACTCGAGCGCGTGGCGCTTGTTGCCCTTCTCGATCTTCTTAACCTTGGTCAGGCGCCGCAGGATCATATTGCGCTTGAGCGAGGAGATGTGATCGACGAACAGCGTGCCTTCGAGGTGGTCCATCTCGTGCTGAATCACCACCGACAGCAGGCCGTCGGCGTCGATGGTGCGCAGTTCGTTGTTCTCGTCGATGTAGCGCACCTTGATCTTGTCGGGGCGCTCGACCTGCTCGTATTCCTCCGGCAGGGACAGACAGCCTTCCTCGTGAAGCTTGGTCTCTTCCGAGGCCCAGATAACCTCGGGGTTGGCCATCCTGAGGGGGTTGGGCGGCGCGCCGTCGCGGGCGGCGTCCACCACGATGATGCGCTTGAGCACGCCGATCTGCGGCGCGGCCAAGCCGACGCCCGGCGCCTCGTACATGGTCTCGAGCATATCGGCCATGAGCTTGGCGGTGGCCGCGTCCACGCGTTCCACCGGCTGGGCTTTCTTTTTGAGGCGCGGGTCGGGCGCCGTGATGATTTCGAGCAAGGCCATGGCTGTGACATAAGCCCCGGCGTGAGGCCCGTCAATCGCCAGAAGCTGCTGTCAGAGCGTCGATTTCGCCGTGTATTCCAGCACGACCTGGCTTTTGGGCGGAATCTGGAAGTCCCACTGGGCCGCACCGGCGTCGGTCTTGGTGTGGCTGTGGGTTTCCTTGGTGATTTCCCAGGAGCCGGGGATCGGCTCCACCACCTTCACTGCCTGGGGCCTCGCGCTGGTGTTCTTCACGGTGACGCGCCAGACGCTCAGGGTGATGTTGTCCGACGCGCGCACGAAATTGAGCTGCTCGCGCAACACCGGCAGGTCGTAGTCACGGCCGGCCTGGAGCACCACGTCGGTGCCTTCGGCGGCGTGTTCCACATGGCTTTCGCCGATGAACTGCGGCGTGCCCTGCTGGTCGACGCTATAGACCCGCATGGTGCCGGCGGGCAGCGGCGCTCCAAGCTTGGCGGCCGCGTCATTCTTGAACGACAGCTCGATACCGACCGCGCTGACCTGGGGCTGCGCACGCAAATTCTGCTGGAACGTCACCGGCGCGCTGCGCACCACGTTCTCGCGCTTCACCGCCACATCCTGGGCGCTGAGCAGCGCGAGCTGCTTGGTCTCGTTGGACCCAAGCGTGGTGGGGCGCGGCATGGTGTAGATGTGATTGCCGACCAGGGATTCTTCGGTAACCGTGTCTTGCACCGGCGCCGCCATGGCCGCGCGCGCCTCGAACGCCCTGGTGGCCTTCATTTGCGGCAGGGGCCGGTCCAGTTCGCGTTTCACCTCGCCCGCCACCAGCTTCAGCCGCGCGTCGCGGAAATCGACATTGGTGGTGTTGGTGACGCTGGCCCAGGCGTTGAGGTCCATGCGGCTGCTTTCGGGATCGTATTGAAGGACGTAGTCGGCATGCCAGGTCAGGCCGCCCGTGAGGTAGCTGAGCTCGCTGTCCATGTCCTGGCCCGGCGTGCCGGCAACAGTCATGGTGAGCGATGGTGTCGCATGCATGCCGGCGGGCAACCCGTCGTAGACCACGCGGCCCGGCGGGTTGGTATGAATGCGCCCGTTCATCTGCACCACCAGACCGTCCACGGCCGAGAGCACGAGGGCGCGGTTGGTGGTTTCGTTGCCGCTGGGACTGGTGCCGATGATGGTGACTTCGTGGCCCACGGCCTTTTCCAGCAGCCGTGCCGGGGTCAGCAGGTTGAAATCGAAGCTCTGCTCCACGAAGCGCAAGCTGGGGCCCTTCACAACCTGGAACAGCGCGGTTTCGGGTTGGAGACTCGCGGCCACGCCGGGGAACGTCAGGCGCGTGAACGGCGTCGCGAGGCGGAAACTGCGCCGCTCGCGTACCATGGCGAGGTCATTGAGATACACGGTGAGTTCGGCGCCGCCCGCGGCAGCCGGGACTTCCAGGTCGGCAGGGCGCGCATCGGCCGGGATCGACGCCAAGGGATCCGCCGGCTTGGGCGGTTGCGCGGGCGCTTTGGCAGCGGGAGCCTTCGCGGCAAGCGCCGGCCCTTTTAACGCGGATGCCGGCGGCGCTTTGGGCGCCGGAGCTTCGGCGGCGCCCAAGGCAATCACGGCTGCGGTCAGCAAAAGCGCGCGGGGCAGCAAGCGAAGCGGCATGGAAAAATCCAAAGAAAGAACGAGTCGGGGGCGACGGAATGATCTAAGATTCCAATGATGGCCTTGGGATAATGGCATGCGTATGGCGGCATCCAATAGTTGCCATCCTGCAAGACTCTCCCGAACGGGGCGAAAAAGGGGCGTGTCGCCGTGGAATTTGCAACTTTTGGACTCACCCTCGCGGCCATCCTGATCGCCGGTGTCGCGCTCCTGTTCGGGCTTCGGAACCGTGGTGACGGCGGCCTCGCCCAGGCCGCCGAAAAGCTCGCCGACCAGCAGGCCCAGCTCGCGGGGCGCCTCTCCCAGATCGCGGAGGGCCAGGCCGCCGCGCAAGCGCGCATGGCCGAACAGCTCCAGGTGCAGGAACGCGCGGTCACCAAAATGCTCGACCAGCGCCTGGCCGAGGTCACCCGGCGCGTGGCCGAGGATCTCGCCCAGTCCTCCACCAGGAACACCGAAGCCATGGGCCAACTGCAGGAGCGCCTCGCGGTGATCGACGCTGCCCAGCGCAACATCACCGAACTCTCGGCCGAGGTGGTGTCGCTGCAGGACATCCTCTCCAACAAGCAGGCGCGCGGCGCCATCGGCCAGACCCAGATGGAAGACCTGGTGCGCAATATGCTGCCGCCGGGTGCGTTCGACTTCCAATTCACCCTGTCCAACGGCAAGCGCGCCGACTGCGTCATCAAGCTGCCCAACCCGCCCGGTCTGATCGCGGTGGATTCAAAGTATCCGCACGAAGCCTTCATGCAGCTGATGGGCGCCAAGGACGACCGCGCACGGACCTTGGCGGAGCAGCAGTTCAAGGCGGACGTGGGCAAGCACATCAGGGACATCGCCGAAAAATACATCATCGCCGGCGAGACCGCGGATTCCGCCATCATGTTCGTGCCGGCGGAATCGGTGTTCGCGGAATTGCACGACCGTTTCCCGACAGTGGTCGAGGAAGGCTTCAAGCGGCGGGTCTACATCGTCTCGCCCACCACCCTGATGGCGACGCTCAACACCATCCGCACCATCCTCAAGGACGCCAAGATGCGCGAACAGGCGCATGTTCTGCAGAAGGAGATCGGCGAGCTGGTGAAGGATGTCTCGCGGCTGGATCAGCGCGTCGGCGGCCTCGCCACGCACTTCGACCAAGCGCGCAAGGACATCGAACAGATTCAGATTTCGACCCGCAAGATCGCCGACCGCGGCGGCAAGATCGAGAACATGCAGCTCGATGGCGAGAGCAAAGAGCCGGCATTGCGGCTCGTGAGCGATAATTAGACCCCGCGCGGACGGCGCGAATCAAATAGGCCGGCGCGCCTTGAGCGCGGCGGAAATCGTCCCGTCATCCAGGTAATCGAGTTCGCCGCCGATCGGCATGCCCTGGGCGAGTCCGGAGACAGCGGCCGATGTGCCTTGCAAACGTTCCGCGATGTAATGCGCCGTGGTCTGGCCGTCGACCGTGGCGCTCAAGGCCAGGATCACTTCCTTCACTTTTGGGTCGGACGCCCGCGCCGCGAGCTTTTCGATCTTCAGATCGCCCGGACCGATGCCGTCAAGCGGCGACAGCAGGCCGCCCGTGACGTGATAGCGCCCACGGAAAGCGCCAGTGCGTTCCAGCGCCCAAACGTCGGCGACGTCCTCGACCACGCAGATCACGGCATCATCGCGGCGCGCATCGCTGCAGATGACGCAAGGATCGACGCTGTCGAAATTGCCGCAGGTGGAGCATACCTTCACCGTGCGCGCGGCGGCTTCCAGGGTTTGCGCCAGCGGCTCCAGCAAGGTCTCGCGCCGCTTGATGAGTGCGAGCGCGATGCGCCGCGCCGAGCGCGGGCCCAGGCCCGGCAGCTTGGAAAGGCTTTTGATCAGCGCCTCGATCTCGATGCCGGCCATGCGAGCATTTTCCGACGAAGTGGGAACCGGTTCGTCGCAGAAAATGCGACAAACAAAATGAGCTAGAACGGGAGCTTGAAGCCGGGCGGCAGCGGCAAGCCGCCGGTGAGTTTGCTCATTTCCTCTTGGGAATGGGCGTCGGTCTTGCCTTTGGCGTCGTTGACCGCCGCCACGATCAGGTCTTCCAGCACTTCGGCTTCGCTGGCGACGATCAGGCTGGGGTCGATCTTCAGGCGCTTGAGCTCGCCTTTGCCATTCATGGTGGCCTGCACCATGCCGGCACCGGATGCACCGGTCATCTCCATTTCCGCGAGCTGAGCCTGCATGTCGGACATGCGGTTCTGCATGTCCTGCACCTGCTTCATGATCTGGCCGAGGTTCTTCATAACAATAAAACTTTCTTGCTTATGTATCGCGTGCCCCGGGCGGAAAGCCGGAGACCACTTTTCCTGGGCACGCTTAGTGGTCCGCCTTGCGCACGGTTTCTATGACGGCGCCGGGGAAAGCGTCGAGGATCGATTGAATCAAAGGATCGGCCTTGGCGGCGGCGTGCTCCTGGTCATGCAGCGTAGCCTCGCCGGCCGCATTGACCACGCTCACCATCCAAACCGTGCCGGTCCACTCCTTGAGCAGCTTGGTCACCTGATTGGCGAGATCCTTGGGTGCGCCCTTGTCCGGATTGAACTCCAGAATGCCGTTCTCGAACCGCACCAGATGCACATTGCGCTTGAGGTGGGCAGCGATCATCGCCTCGCGTTTGGATTCGAACAACGCCACCACTGCCGGGAACGAGTCCGGCGCGGGCAATGCGGCGCGGGCGGTCGGCTGTGCGACGGCATCCGCGACCGGCGCGCGCGCGGGCGCCGCGGAGCCGGCCACGGCCGTG
>JAIBCD010000205.1 GCA_019694335.1 Rhodospirillaceae bacterium
AACGCGTTCGGTTGGCCACGCGAGAAGCTGATCTACTACACGATAGGCGTTATCGTGCTTGTCGCCACGCTGGGACCCGCCGTGTATCGGAAGATTCGCGGCGATTAGACCCGGAGTTGATTGGCGGAAGGGGCGGGATTCGAACCCGCGTTGGGGTATTACCCCAAACACGCTTTCCAGGCGTGCGACTTAAACCACTCATCCACCCTTCCGCGATGGGGCTGCCGGAGCAGGGCGCGAATTCTAGCAGGTTAGCTTTCGATGTGCCGCAGCGACAGGTCGATGGCGCGGACATCCTTGGTCAAGCCGCCGATCGAGATGCGATCGACGCCGGTTTCCGCGATGGCGCGCACGGTTTCCAGATTGACGCCACCTGACGCTTCGAGTACGGCCCGGCCTGCGGTGAGTCCCACGGCCTGGCGCATTTCATCCAGGTTCATGTTGTCGAGCAGGATCATGGCGGCCCCGGCATCCAGCGCTTCCGCCAACTGATCGAGGGTCTCGACCTCGATCTGGACGAAGACGTCCGGCCGGCCAAGCCTGCCGGCCTCGGCCAGGGCGGCGGTGACGCCGCCGGCGGCGAAGATGTGGTTCTCCTTGATCAGGATGCCGTCGTAGAGTCCTAGCCGGTGGTTGGCACCGCCGCCGCGCGTCACCGCGTACTTCTGGGCGAGACGCAGGCCGGGCAGCGTCTTGCGCGTGTCCACGATGCGCGCCTGGGTGCCGGCGACGGCATCGACATAGCGCCGGGTCGCGGTCGCGGTGGCCGAAAGCAGTTGCAGGAAGTTCAGCGCGGTGCGCTCGGCGGTCAGCAGGGCGCGGGTGTCGGCGCCAATTTCGCACAAGGCCTGGCCCGCCGCGACACGGTCACCGTCGGCCGCGGACCAGACGATGGTCGCCGAGGGATCGACGCGGCGAAAGCAGGCGTCGAACCAAGGCGTTCCGGCGAGTATCGCGTCCTCGCGGCTGATCACGATGCCTCGCGAGCGCTTTCCGGCCGGCGTCAGCAGGGCGGTCAGGTCGCCGGAACCGATGTCCTCGGCCAGCGCCGCCAGCACGTTGCGCTCGATTTCGGTGGCGAGCGTGAGCGGGATTTGCATGGTAATTTGAGGCCTGAAATGGTTGCATGTCCTCGACCGACCGCGGCGCGTTGCAGGGCTGCCGCGATGCCGGTTTCGAGGTCTGGCCGATTCTAGCATTCGGGGAAACATCGTCATGCAAAGTGTATTTTCCGTCAGCCTCGGCGTGCTGCTTGCGCTGCTTCTGGCGCTTGCGGTCAGCTACTTCTATCTGCGCGACATCACCCAGAAGAAGCACGCGATCCTGCGCAACTACCCGATCGTCGGCCACCTGCGCTATTTCTTCGAGGAACTTGGCGAGTACTTCCGCCAGTATTTCTTCCTGGGCGACCGCGAGGAGCGGCCATTCAACCGCTCGACGCGCGCATGGGTTTATCGCATGGCCAAGGGCGAAGGCGGGGTACTCGGTTTCGGCTCCACCTACAACCTGCACGAGCCGGGCGCGCTGCTGTTCGTCAATGCGCCCTTCGCCATCCTCGAGGAGGATCGCCAGCCGACACCGCCCGCCGCGATCGGCGAGGGCTGGTGCCGCGCGCCGTTCAGCGCCCGCTCGGTGGTGAACATCAGTGGCATGAGCTACGGCGCGCTGTCGAAGCCGGCCGTGCGCGCGCTGTCTCGCGGCGCGGCGGATGCCGGGTGCTGGATGGACACCGGCGAGGGCGGCTTGTCGCCCTACCACCTCGAGGGCGGTTGCGACATTGTCATGCAGATCGGTACCGCCAAGTACGGTGTGCGCGACGCGGACGGCAGGCTGTCCGACGTCAAGCTTCGTGAACTGGCGGCGCTGGAAGCGGTGCGCGCCTTCGAGATCAAACTGTCGCAGGGCGCCAAGCCGGGAAAGGGCGGGGTGCTGCCAGCGGAAAAGGTCAGCGAGGAAATCGCGCGCATCCGCGGCATCCCGGTCGGCCAGAGTTCGCTGTCGCCCAACCGGCATCCGGACATCGCCAACGTCGACCAGTTGCTGGACATGATCCTGCGCGTGCGCGACGTCACCGGCAAGCCGGTGGGGATCAAGACCGCGATCGGGGGTTGGCAATTCATGAATATGCTATGCGACGCGGTGAATCGACGCGGCATTGGCGACGCGCCGGACTTCATCGCCGTCGATGGCGGCGAGGGCGGCTCAGGCGCGGCGCCGCAGGCGCTGGCCGACCACATGGCCTTGTCGATCGACGAGGCGTTGCCGCGGGTGGTCGATGCGCTGATCGAATCCGGGCTGCGCGACCGCGTGCGGGTGATGGCCGCCGGGCAACTGGTGACCTCGGCCCGCGCGGCCTGGGCGCTGGCCTGCGGCGCGGACTTCGTGAACACGGCTCGCGGCTTCATGTTCTCGCTCGGCTGCATCCAGGCCATGCGCTGTCATGCCAATACCTGCCCGACCGGCATCACCACCCATAACGAGCGCCTGCAACGCGGGCTGGTGGTCGAGGAGAAGTGGCAGCGCGTCGCCAACTACTGCCGCAACATGAACAAGGAAATCGACATGATCGCCCACAGTTGCGGCCTGCACCATGCGCGGGAGTTCAAGCGCGAGCACGTACGTATCGTCCAGGCCGACGGCCGCTCGACGGCGCTCAACATGCTGTATCCGTATCCGCTGCGGCGCGTGCCGTCGTGAGCATGGGGCGCGGAGGTCAGCCGGCTTCGGTGGCGACGACCGCGTTGCGCTTCATGCGTTCGCCGATGGCGATGGAAACGCTGGCGGCGGCGATGACTGCGATGCCGACAAAGGACAAACCGTCCGGCAGGTGGTCGTAGAACAGCCAGCCGAACAGCGTCGCCCACACCAGTTGCGCATAGAGAAAGGGCGACAGCGTCGACGCGGTGGCGTGGCGGAAGGCATGGGTAAGCAGGAAATGGCCGAAGCCGCCGTAGAGACCAAGCGAGGCGATCATCAGGCCTTGCAGCGGATCCGGGCTCGGACCGCCCCAATACAGCGGCGCCGCTAGCGTCATCGACACGGTGCCGACCAGCGCGGTGTAGAAGAGCATGGTCAGCGGATGTTCGGTGGGCGAAAGTAGGCGCGTCTGGATCTGATAGACCGCGTAGCAGATCGCCGCCGCCGACATCAGCAACCCGCCTTGCAGCGAGATGGCGCCGCCGGGCCGGGCGATCAGCAGGGCGCCGGCGAAGCCGCCGATCACCGCCAGCCAGCGCCCCTTGCCGATCTCCTCGTCGAGCAGGAAATGGGCGAGGATCACCACCACCAGCGGCGCGACGAACAGGAAGGCGGTGCTTTCCGCCAGCGGCATGATGCGAAAACC
>JAIBCD010000206.1 GCA_019694335.1 Rhodospirillaceae bacterium
GGACTGCGGCGCTGGCGCCCGCGCCGGCGCGGCGGGAGGCGTGGCGGTCGGCGGCCTCGAGGCCGGCGCGGGGGTCGGCGTGGCCGCCGGGGTCGGCGCGCTGGCCGGCGCGTTCGGGGGCGCGGTCGGCACCGGCGTGCCCGTCGTATCGCCGGACGGGCTTTGCGTTGGCGCCCCCGGCGCAGGCAACGCGCCCGCGTCCGGCGCAGCGGGCGCCAGGGCGGGCGGGCTGGCCGGGGTGACGGTGTCCGTCGGCCCCGGCGCCGGCAATGCCGTCGCGGGCGTCTCCGGCTGAACGACGTAGCTGGTTTCCCCCGCGCTCAGCCACTCGTAGAGCAGCGCGACGAGCAACAGGAACAGCACGGCGCCCCCCACCAGGTAGATCATCCAGCGCTTCAAGGGGGAAGAGGAGATCGTCACCCCTTCCGACGGCGCCGTGATGGTGGTGGTCGCGCCTTGCGCCTCGCCCATGGACGCGAGCAACTGATCCGCGTCGAGGCCGAGCAGGCGGGCATAGTTTCGGATGAAGCCGCGCACGAACACGGCGGCGGGCAGCTTGTCGTATTCCTCGGCCTCGATGGCCTCGATCTGGCGTGCGGTCAGCTTCAGCTTGTCCGCCACCTCGGCCGTGGTCATACCCTTGGCCTGGCGCGCCTGGGCAAGCAACCCGCCGACGCTCGGTTCCGCGCCCTCGGTCATGGCATGGTCCCCATCTTGTCGTATTGCCCCTCTAGCAACAGCCGGACTTCCTGCGACTCCGGGAAATCGCGGCGCAACTGCGCCCCATAGCTCGCCTCGTTTTCCCGGTCGCCCTGGGCGCGGCTGACACGGACGCCGAGCCAGAGCGCCTGCGGCTTGAACTCGTTCTGGTCCGCCAGGCGCTTCAGGTAGCTGCGCGCCGCGACGGGATTGCGCCGGCCCATTTCAAGCTCGGCCATGCCCAGCAAGGCCGCGGGCTGGTTGCGCGCGCGCGCCAGGGCACGTTGCAGTGTGGACTCGGCGAGCGCGGCGTCACCCTTGTGCAAGGCGCACAATCCGGCGTTGGCGATGGCCTTCTCGGGCGAGGCATAGAGCGGGTTCTTCAAGGCCTCATCGAAGAGCGGCAGCCCCTCTTCGAAGCGTTTCCGCTGACAGAGGTAATAGCCGAAATTGTTGCGGACCTCGGAGAAATTGGGGCCCAGTTCCATCGAGCGGCGGAAGCTCTCCTCGGCCTGCCTGTCCTCATGCAGTTTGGCATGCACGAGCGCGCGCACATTGTAGGCGGGCGCGTGGTCGGGTTCGCTCGCCAGGGCCTCCTTGACCTCGGCGAAGGCGACCGTGTACTGCCCGCGGGTAAAGTAATGAGCCGCCAATTCGGTATGGATCTGCGCCCGATAGGTGGCTTCATTGCGCGAGCCCGAGGTATCCGCGGTGCTCTGTGTCGGTGCCTGGGCGCAACCGACGATCGTCAACAGGCCGAGCAGAACGATATGCTTCATGCCGCGCGCTCCATTCGCGTCACGGTCCGCCGTGATTTGTCCTGCACCTTGCCGGCGAGTTGGCCGCAGGCGGCGTCGATGTCGTCGCCGCGCGTCTTGCGCGTCGTCGTGATGCGCCCGGAGTCCATGAGCATCGCCGCGAAGGCACGCACCCGCTCTGCGGAGGAGCGGCGATAGCCCGAGTTCGGGAAGGGATTGAACGGGATGAGGTTGAACTTGCAGGGGATGTCTCGGGTCAGGGCGATCAGCTCGCGGGCATGCGCGTCGCTGTCGTTGACGCCCTGCAGCATGACGTACTCGAAGGTGATGAAATCGCGCGGCGCGCTGTCGAGGTAGCGACCGCAGGCCGCCATGAGCTCACGTAGCGGGTACTTGCGGTTGACCGGCACCAGTTCGTCGCGCAGGGCATCGTTGGGCGCGTGCAGGCTCACGGCCAATGCGACCGGCATCTGTTCGCGCAGCCTGTCCATGGCCGGGACGATGCCGGAGGTGGACACGGTGACGCGCCGCCGGGACAGGCCGTAGGCATGGTCATCCAGCATCAGGGAGATGGCGGTGACGGTATGGTCGAAATTCAGGAGCGGTTCACCCATGCCCATGAGGACGACATTGGAGATGAGTCGCTCGCCCTTCGGGTCGCGTCCCATGGCGCGATTGGCCCACCATAGCTGGCCGATGATCTCGGCCACGCTCAGATTGCGGTTGAAACCCTGCCGCCCGGTGGAGCAGAAACTGCACGCCAGGGCGCAGCCGACCTGGCTGGAGACGCATAGCGTGCCCCGCTCGCCGTCCGGTATGAATACCGTCTCGACGTGATTGCCGGGACCGACCTCGAGCAGGAATTTTCGCGTGCCATCCTCCGATGCCTGCTCGCGTAGCAGCACCGGCGGACGGATCTCGGCCAAGGCCGGCAATGTGTCGCGCAGGCCCTTGGTTAGGTCCGTCATCCGCTCGAAGTCGTCGGCGCCATGTTGGTGCAACCAGCGTAGCACCTGCTTGGCACGGAAAGGCTTCTCGCCGATTTCCTGAAACCAGGCGGCGAGTCGTGTTTGATCGAAGTCGAGCAGATTGACGGCCATCAACGAGAATGGATCTCGTGGCTGGGGAAGAAGTAGGCGATCTCGACCGCGGCGGTCTCCGGTGCATCGGAGCCGTGCACGGCGTTGGCGTCGATCGACTGGGCGAAATCGGCGCGGATGGTGCCGGCCTCGGCCTTCTTCGGATCGGTGGCGCCCATCAGTTCGCGGTTCTTCCCGATGGCGCCTTCGCCTTCCAGGACCTGCACCATGACCGGGCCGGAGATCATGAATTCGACCAGGTCGTTGAAGAACGGCCGGCCCTTGTGCACGGCGTAGAAACCTTCGGCCTCGGCGCGGGAAAGATGGAACATCTTGGCGGCGACGATCTTCAGGCCGGCGGACTCGAAGCGGGAATAGATCTTGCCGATGACGTTCTTGCCGACGGCATCGGGTTTGACGATGGACAGGGTACGTTCGATAGCCACGTTGTATTTTCTCCGTAAGTTTTTCCGGCCGGGTGCCGACCGTTAAAAAAGATCGGCAAATTAACACGAACCGCCCTTAAAATAAAGGCGGAAGACCCTGACAAGCCCGTGCCGCGCGGGACGCGGGCCGATAGCAAAGCCCAATGAGGAGAACAGATTGGCCAAGGATTCCAACCCCGACGACAGCGGCGACATCCGCCGGAAAGCCATCGTCCGCCTGGTCGTCGCCGGTGTCGTGACCGTCGCCGCGCTGGCGACGCTCTGGTGGCTCGACAGAAGCGAAGAGCCCGTGAGGAAGGCGCCCGCCAAGCCCGCCGCCCGCATCGTCAGCGCGCCGACGCCGGCCGCCACG
>JAIBCD010000207.1 GCA_019694335.1 Rhodospirillaceae bacterium
CGCGCCGGCGGCGGCGCCGCGTACCAGTACCAGACCGAGCTCGGCGATCTGTCGGTGATCGAGGTCGAACTGCGCGGCGACTACGCCCACGAGTTCAAGGCCGACGCACCGGTGTTCCAGGCCCAGTTCACCGCCGGCACCGCCGCGCTGGCCGTGCAGGGCGTGGCGCCGGCGGCCGCGAACATCACCGGCGGCGTGGGCGTGGCCTGGCGGCGGAAATTCTCGACCTGGAGCATCGATTACGACGCCCAGAAAGCCGGCGGGTACTTCGGCCACAACCTGACCTTGACCTACCGGGCGCGGTTCTGAAGCGTGCCCAGGAAAGTGGGTACCGGCGCCGGCCCACGGTGAAAATGCGCGCCATCCGCGCGCGGAAAACGCTCAGCCGGCCAGCCAGTGCACCACGTTCAGGATGAACTGCTTGTTCTCGGGCGCCTCGGGGGCGTTGAAGCCGAACTTGGCGGCATCAGCGCCCTGGCCGCCGGTCTGGGCGCTGAACATGCCCGCCTCGCCGAACACGGCGATGCGGCCCTTGCCCACGTTCATCACCGCCCCTTGCGCGAGCCCTTGGGCATCCACCTGCGGCGTGCTCGGGCTGAACTGCCAGGCCACGCGCGGCGTCAGCACCTGGTAGCCGGCCGGGAACACCATGAGCGGCCGCGCGCCTTGCGGCACCTTGAAGGCCGAGCCGGTGAAGCTCTCGATCGCGGTGATACCCTTGGTGACCGCGTCATCCTTGAGGGTGCCGGCTTCCTTGGTGAAGAAATCGCCGGCCTTGGGCGGGATGTGGAAGGCAAAGCCGTTCACGAAGCCGAACCCGAACGCCTTGCCCAGTTCTTCCGCCGCGCCCGCGCAGGGCATGTGATCGGCTGCGAGCAACAGCGCGCCCCCGTTCTCGACCCATTTCTTCAACGCCGCGATCTCGGGCGGCGTGAACGCCGATGGCGTCGGCAGTTCCCACTTCTCGACATTGGCCTCGTTGAGGGCGTTGGCGATCACCATCACCTTGCCGCGCGCCAAAGCCGGATCGGTGAAGGCGGCTTTCGATTCCTCCACCTTGAACCCGTCGTTGCGCAGCAAATCGGCGAACGGCTTGAAGCGCCCGTCGGCGGTGTGGAAATTGTGATGCGCCGCGTCGATCAGCACCAGCGGCCCCGCCCCCTTGGCGTAGGCCGGCTTGGCCACCGACACATCGACGTTGGGATCGGCGAGCTGCTGGGCGGTGGCCGGGCAGGCCGCGAATGCCAGGAACAAAACAAACCCCGCCATTGCCCGGCTTGTCCGGGCAATCCGTGCTTCCGCGCGCATCACAGCCATTCGTGCCCTCCACCGCATGTATCCCCCGCATGAAGCGGGGAATGAACACCCTCTGTATCTACGGCTTCGCCCCGCCCGCCAGCGCGAACTTCTGCACGCGCTTGCCGGCCGCTTCGGCGGTGTAGAGATTGCCTTTTGAATCGAACGCGATCTGGTGCAGGCGGTTCAGTTCGCCCGAGTAGTGCCCGAAGTGGCCGAAGGTCGAGAGCACCGCGCCGGTCGCGCGCCGGATGATCCGGATCTGGAAATTGCCGAGATCCGAAACCGCGATCAGGCTCTGGGTCTTATCGGGCCAGAAGGTGATGTGGCCCACCGTGCCGGGCGGATAGGTGTTCTTGCCGTAGAAGTACTCGGTCACGAAGGTGCCGTCCTTCTTGAACACCTGCATGCGGTCGTTGTCGCGGTCGCACACATAGACCAACCCGTCCTTGGCGAGCTGCACGCAGTGGACATTGCGGAACTGCGCGGGCTTCGCGACGGTGGGGTCGTAGGCGGTTTCCTTCACGTCGGTCGGGGTCTTGCCGTAGGCGCCCCACTGGCGCTTGAACTTGCCGGTGTTCATGTCGAACACCACGACGCGGTGGTTGCCGTACCCGTCGGCGACATAGATCTCGTTCGCCGGTTCATCCAGCGCCATGCCGGCCGCGCCCGAGAGCTGGTCCTCGGCGGTCGAGCCCTTGCTGGGCCCGGCATGGCCGATCTGCATCAGGAACTTGCCGTCGCCGGTGAACTTCAGGAGTTGCCCGTCCGCCGGCCGCCCTTGGACCTCGCGCGTGGCAGACCCCGCCAGCCAGACATTGCCTTTGCTATCGACGACAATACCGTGCTCGGTCGATGGCCACTCATAGCCCGCGCCCGGCCCGCCCCAGTGGCGCAGCACGTCGCCGGCCGGCGAAAATTCGATCACCGGCGGCGCCGGGATGCAGCATTCCGCCGTGGGCGGATTCGCTGCGGCAGCCTTCTCCCACGAGAACAGCGTGCTGGGCCGGTTGTAGATCCAGACATGGTCCTGGGCGTCGATGAACATGCCGCCGAGCTCCCCGAGGGCCCACTTGTCGGGGAGCGGCAACTTGGGCCAGCTGTGGTCGATCTTGAACTGCGGACCACCACCTTCATCGGCGGCCATCGCGGGCGCGGCCAAGCCAAACGCCACCACGGCGGCCAGCAACGAACGGACTTTCATATGCATCCTCCCAAAAATCAGACGTTATTTTAACGCGTCTCTTAGCGGTCCCAAATACGCCTCATACGGCTGCGCGCGCTTGAGGGCCGTCGCATAGATCGGCTGGCGCACCTGGAGGGCGCTGGCGGTCGCGATCGGGCGTCTGGTGCGGTAGAATTCCAGCACCTCGTCGTTCCACGACAGCCCGCAGTAAGCCAGAAGCCGCCGCGCCTGACCTTCCAGGTCGGCCACCACATCCTCATAGGCCACGTCCAGGATCGCCCCTCCCGGCAGCACCGCTTTCCAGTGCGCCATCAGGCCGAGGTAATCCTTGGCATAGCGCCCGAGGTCCGCGAGGTCGTAGGTGAAGTTCTGCCATTCGCGGAACAGCTTGGAATAGCACGAGACGCAGGTGTCCATCGGGTCGCGCACCGCATGCACGATGCGGGCGTTCGGGAACGCCATGCGGATCAGCCCGATGTTCAGGAAATTCCCCGGCAGCTTGTCGGCGCTGCGGGTGCGTCCTTCCAGCAAGGGCGCGATGCGGTCCAGGTAATCGGCGCCGATCTTCTCCGCCGCCTTGGCCAGGTCGCCCGCATGAGCGGCGTAATTCAGGGGCACGGTGATCGCCCCCAGGACCATGCGTGCCGCCGCGTCGAACGCGGTGCTCTCGCCGATCGCGCGCACGTCGGGATGGCTGGCCAGGATTTGTTCGATCAAGGTCGTCCCCGAGCGCCGCATGCCGACAATGAAGATCGGCGCGGCCTTGATCGCCGAAATCTGTTTGGAGGAAGTGGGCGCCGCCAGCATGTCCTTGCCGAACAACTCCGCCACTCCGCGCATATA
>JAIBCD010000008.1 GCA_019694335.1 Rhodospirillaceae bacterium
CACGGTGACGGCGCGCATCGTACCGCTGGGGCAGCAGAAGCACCCCGTGAATGCCGATGGGTCCGCGATGGTCTTCTCCCACACCGACGTCGCGCCGCGGATCGGCGATGCGCCGGTGTGTTTCCTCGGCCTCGCGGACGACACGCCTTGGTTCGCGGTGGGGCTTCCGCCCAGCGAGACTCCGCCGTTGCCCGGTGACTTCCGCGCGCTCAACGAAGTCGTGCTGCTGATGCCGGGAGATCAAGCCGCGATCCTCGCCTATGCCCGCGCGCTGGTGATCTGGCATGAGAACCACAAACACTGCGGCCGCTGCGGCGCCGCCACGGTCAGCGACGAGGCCGGCCATTGCCGCCGGTGCACCAATGCCGCCTGCGGCCACCGCACGTTCCCGCGCACCGATCCGGTGGTGATCACGCTGATCATCGACGGCGAGCGCTGCCTGTTGGGCCGCCAGGCGGCCTGGCCGCCCGGCATGTACTCCGCGATCGCCGGTTTCGTCGAACCCGGCGAGACCGTCGAAGCCGCCGTGCGGCGCGAAGCGGAAGAAGAAACCGGCATAACCGTCGGCGACGTGCGCTACCTGGGCTCACAGCCCTGGCCGTTCCCGGCGTCGCTGATGCTGGGCTTTCACGCCGACGCCCTCACCACCGCGATTCGCCGCAAGGACAACGAGCTCGAGGACTGCCGCTGGTTCACCAAGGCCGAGATCCTCGGCTTCACGGAGCGCACCGACCCCGCGCCCGGCCTCAAGCTCCCCAACCGCTACGCCATCGCCCGCGTCCTGCTGGACCGCTGGCTGAACCCGATATAATTGTACCAGGTACAATTATATTTTCCATCTTAACTATTTAAATCAACGACTTATTATATAAATAATTGTACCTGGTACAATTATTTGAGGCGATGGGGGTGGGCCGGATAGGTGCCGAGAATCCGGACTTCCTTGGAGAAGAATCGGAGTTCCTCCAGGGCCAAGGCCAGGCCGCGCTGATCGGGGTGGCCGTCGACTTCGGCGTAGAACTGGGCGGCCTCGAAATGGCCGTCGAGCATGTAGCTCTCCAGCTTGGTCATGTTGACGCCGTTGGTGGCGAATCCGCCCAGCGCCTTGTAGAGCGCCGCCGGAACGCTGCGCACGCGGAACACGAACGAGGTCACATGCGGCCCGTCGGCCGCGCGGGTTTTCACCGACGTCTTCGACATGATCAGGAAACGCGTGGTGTTGTGTTCGGCGTCCTCGATATTCGCGGCCAAGGTCTTCAGGCCGTAGATCTCGCCTGCGAGCTTGGAAGCAATCGCGGCCACGGCCGGGTCGCCGCGCTCCGCCACATCCCGCGCCGAGCCGGCGGTGTCAGCGCCGACGATCGCCTTCAGGCGATGCTTGCGGATGAACTTCCGGCACTGGCCGAGCGCATGCACATGGCTCTCCACGCGCTTCAGGGTTTCCAGCTTCGCGCCCGGGATCGCCAGCAGGTGATGGTTCACACGCTCGAAGTGTTCGCCGACGATGAACAGGCCCGAGTGCGGCAATAGGTGGTGAATATCCGCCACGCGCCCCGCCACGGAATTGTCGACCGGGATCATCGCGAGCTTGGCGCGGCCTTCTTGTACGGCGGCGAAGGCGTCTTCGAACCCCGCGCAAGGCAAGGGCGCCATCTTGGGAAACCGCGTGAGACAGGCGATATGCGAATAGGCCCCGGCAAAGCCCTGAAATGCGATGTAATTCGCCGGTTTTGGCAACGTCTTGCGCGTCATCACTTTGCGGGCGCGAGCAGTTTGCGCGCGCGCTCCAGGTCGGCCGGCGTGTCGACGCCCAGGGGAATCGTGTCCACCAGCGCGGCCGCCATGCGCATGCCGTTCTCGATGGCGCGCAATTGCTCCAGGCGTTCACGCAGCTCAAGGACGGTCGGCGTCAAGGTCACGAACTTGCGCAAGGCCGCGCGGCGGAAGGCATAGATGCCGATATGGTGATAGTGATCGCCGGGGCCGGAGGGAATCAGGTTGCGGCTGAAGTACAAGGCCGGGCCCGTGGTGGCGCCGGGCTGGAACGACACGGCGGCCTTCACCACCGCGATGTCGGAGAGTTCTTCCTCGACCGTGATCTTCGCGACCACGGTGGCGATATCGATCGCCGGATCGGCCAGCGGCGTCACCGAGGCGGCCACCAGCTTGGGTTCCAACGTCGGCAGGTCGCCCTGCACGTTCACGACCACATCGAATTTGCCCTGGGGGTCGTGGATTTCCGCCGCCGCATGCACGCGGTCGGAGCCGGAGGGCAGGCCCGGGTCGGTCATCACGGCGGTACCGCCCGCTTTCTTGATCACATCGGCGATCTCCTGGTCCCCGGCGGCCACGATCACCGGCCCGGCATTGGCCTGCACCGCCCGGCGCCAGACATGCACGATCATGGGCTCGCCGTTGATCAGGGCCAGGGGTTTGTCCGGCAGACGGGTGGCTTTGAGGCGGGCGGGAACGACGATCAGCGCGGGCATTGTTTAATGTCCTCAGGGGCCTCGGGATGTCCGGACACATACAGGAAGCCCCCCGGCCTTCCAAGGCCTTATGGCCTATGACCCGTGCCGGAAAGCGCTTCCAGGGCCCTTGATTTATATTGAGATTTGCAACCGGACCCAGTATCAAACCGCGAGCGGCCGATGTCCGGGCTGGGCGTCGTCCGCACCCGAATTTATACGACCATAGGGGCTGTTATGAGCGACAAGGATAAGCGTCACGGCGAGGCGGCCATTACCCCGTTCTGGGACAAGGCCATCAGCGCCATTTGGATCGCCTTCCTTGCCGTGCTTGCCGTCAACCTGATCGGCAACAAGGTGTTCCACGGCACGCTCCTCATGGAAGAGCCCGAGCACCATGAAGCCGAAGCCAAGTTCGGCTACCCGATCGAAGTGGTGGATGAAACCGGCAGTGCGGCCGCGGGCCCCGCGCAGCGCGTCTCGGCGGTGCCGATGATCGCCACCGCCACCGTCGCGGCCGGCGCCGAAGTGTTCCGCAAGTGCGCCGCCTGCCACACCGCGGAAGCCGGCGGCGCCAACAAGACCGGTCCGAACCTGCACAACATCGTCGGCGACGCCATCGGCGACCGCAACGGCTTCAAGACCACCGATTCCCTGAAGGCCATCGCGGCCGGCAAGTGGGATTACGCCACCCTGGATGATTACCTGGAAGACCCGAAGCACCTGGCGCCCAAGGGCTCCATGTCCTTCGCCGGTCTCAAGAAGCCGGAAGACCGCGCCGCGGTCATCAAGTTCCTGATGTCCAACACCGAGAACCCGCCGCCGCTCCCGGCCGGCGAGTAATCCAGGCCTCCGAGCTTTCACATACCTTCTTCAGCCCCGCCGGAACCTCCGGCGGGGCTGAAGTGCTTTTGGGGGGAGCGTGCCCAGGAAAAGTGGAAGCCGGCGCCGACCGGGGGTCGGCTGAATAATAATGCGCGCCTTTCGCGCGCGGCCGTCCGGGGCACGCGACCGAACAAATGAAAGTCCATCACAGGCACGCGCACTCATGGATCATTGATTGGAAAGGCCGTTGCGAGGCCCTAGAGTTCAATGACTGACGCAACGGCGGAGGAGACGACCATGAGGCGGACTGTGTACGCGGCCCTGACCGCGGCTTTGGCATTCACCGCGCTCTCCGCTCCGGCCGATGCCTTTGTCCGCGGCAAGCCGGTTCACGGTCTCGCCATGTACGGCGAACCCAAGTTTCCCGCCGACTTCAAGAACTTCGACTATGTGAATCCGACCGCGCCCAAGGGCGGCACGTTGCGCATGTCGGGCTTCGGCACCTTCGACTCCTTCAACCCGTTCAGCGTCAAGGGCACGCCGGCCGGCCTGCTGCAGTACATGGGCGCGGCCAGCTACATGTATTCGATCGAGAGCCTGTTCGTGCGTGGCGCCGATGAACCCGGCTCGAGCTATTGCCTGCTGTGCCAGACCGTCGAGGTCGCGCCCGACAACACCTGGGAAGAATTCACGCTGCGCCCCGAAGCCAGGTTCCACGACGGCACGCCAGTCACCGCCGACGACGTGGTGTTTTCCTTCGAGCAACTGATGGCCAAGGGTGCGCCACTGTTCCAGATGTATTGGGGCGACGTGGCCAAAGCCGAGAAGACCGGCCCGCTCAAGGTGAAATTCCACTTCAAGAACCCGGGCAATACCGAGCTGCCCACCATCATGGGCGAGTTGCCTGTGCTCAGCAAAGCCTGGTGGAGCAAACACGATCTCGCCAACTCCACGCTCGACATCCCCAATTTCAGCGGCCCCTATAAAATCGACAAGTTCGAAGCCGGCCGTTACGTGGTGTTCAAGCGCGATCCGAATTATTGGGGCCGGAACCTCGCCTTGACGAAAGGCGCTTTCAATTTCGACGAAATCCGCATCGACTATTACCGTGACGATGATGTGGCCTTCGAAGCTTTCAAGGCCTACCAGTTCGACTATCACGTCGAGAACTCGTCCCTGCGCTGGGCGACGGCCTATGACAAGGCGGTGGTCGATTCCGGCCTGATGGTGAAGGAAGATGTCCGCGACGGCCTTCCGGACCGCGCCCAGACCTTCACCATGAATCTGCGCAAGCCGATGTTCCAGGACAGGCGCGTGCGCGAAGCGCTGGCGCTGGCGTTCGATTTCGACTGGGGCAACAAGACCCTGGCCTTCGGCGTGTTCGCGCCGATGAACAGCTTTTGGTCGGGCTCGGAGCTGGCCTCCAGCGGGCTGCCCCAAGGCGAGGAGCTCGCGATCCTCGAGAAATACCGGGGCAAGATCCCCGACGAAGTATTCACCAAGCCCTTCTCGCAACCGCGCACCGACGGCAGCGGCAACAACCGCGAGAACCTCGTGAAGGCCAAGAACCTGCTGACCGCGGCGGGTTGGACCACCAAGAACGGCGCTTTGGTGAACGCCAGGGGCGAGCCGTTCGAATTCGAATTCCTGCTGGCGCAGCAGGGTCTGGAGAAATGGGTGAACCCCTATTTCCAGAACCTCGCCAAGCTCGGCATCAAGGGGAAGATCCGGCTGGTGGACACCACCCAATACATCAACCGCCTGACCAACTTCGATTTCGACATGATTGTCGGCGGCATCGGCCAGAGCATCTCGCCGGGCAATGAGCAGCGCGAAAACTGGGGTTCCGCCGCCGCCGACAAGAAAGGCGGGCGCAACCTGGCCGGCATCAAGAACCCCGTGGTGGATGCGATCATCGAGGATCTGATCGTCGCCAAGACCCGCGAATCCCTGATCGCCCACACCCGCGCGCTTGACCGCGTGTTGCTGTGGAACTGGTACTTCGTGCCCGAGTTCAGCACGCCCGCCGATTGGATCGCCTATTGGAACAAATTCGGCAAACCCGGAAAGGTGCCGATGCAGGGCCCCGACCTTGCCCTGTGGTGGTACGACGCCGCCAAGGCCGCCAAGGTGGACGCCGCGCGCGGCGCGAAGAAGTAATCCCATGAATTCATATTTGGCCGCATTCCTGGCGGCCGAACCGGTTCCCCTTCGGCCTAAAATGCTCCGCTAGATGTTCGCCTATATCGTCCGCCGTATCGCGCTGATCCCGCTCACGCTGTTCGGGATCATCACGCTCAATTTCGCGATCGCGCAGATCGCGCCCGGCGGGCCGGTGGAGATCATGCTCGCCCACCTGCAAGGCATAAACACGACCGCCGGGGCCCAGATCGGCGGCGGCAATGCCGACCGCGTCGCGGGCGGCGGCGACAGCAGGTATCGCGGCGCGCAAGGGTTGGACCCGGAACTCATCAAGCGCATCGAGAAACAGTTCGGCTTCGATAAGCCCGCGCCCGAACGCTATGTGATGATGATCAAGAACTACCTGGCCTTCGATTTGGGCGAGAGCTACTACAAATCCGAGAAGGTCACGGCGCTGATCTGGGACAAACTGCCGGTGTCCATCTCCATAGGACTATGGAGCACCCTGATCATCTACCTGGTCTCGATTCCGCTCGGCATCGCCAAGGCCGTGCGGGACGGATCGCGGTTCGACGTCTCCACCTCCTATGTCATCTTCATCGGTTATGCGGTGCCGGCCTTCCTGTTCGCGATCTTCCTGATCGTGCTGTTCGCGGGCGGCAGCTATTTCAGCTGGTTCCCCCTGCGCGGCCTGACCTCCGACAACTGGGAAGAACTCTCCGCCGTCGGCAAGGTGAAGGACTACTTCTGGCACCTGGTGCTGCCGGTCACCGCCATGACCATCGGCGGCTTCGCCTCCCTCACCATGCTGACCAAGAACAGCTTCCTGGAGGAGATCAACAAGCAGTACGTGCTGACGGCGCGCGCCAAGGGCCTGTCGCAAAGCCGCGTGCTCTACGGCCATGTGTTCCGCAACGCCATGCTGCTGGTGATCGCGGGCTTTCCGGCGGCGTTGATCGAGATTCTGTTCACGTCCTCGGTGCTGATCGAGGTGATCTTCTCGCTCGATGGGCTGGGCCTGCTCGGCTTCGAGTCCACCACCAACCGTGACTATCCGGTGATTTTCGGCACGCTCTATATCTTCAGCCTGGTGGGCCTCACCCTCAACCTGATCAGCGACCTCGCCTATCACGTGGTCGATCCGCGCATCGATTTCGGGGCGCAGACATGAAGCTGTCCGCACTCAACCAGCGGCGGCTCGCCAATTTCAAGGCCAATCGCCGCGGCTATTGGTCCTTCTGGATCATGGCGGTGCTGTTCGTGCTGTCCCTGTGCGCCGAACTCATCGCCAACGACGCGCCGCTGATGGTGTCCTACAAAGGCTCGCTCTATTTCCCGGTGATCAAGGACTACCCCGAGACCACCTTCGGCGGCGACTTCGACACCCCCGCCGACTATCGCGACGCCACGATCAAGGCGCTGATCGAAAAAGACGGCTCCATCACCTGGCCGCTGATTCCGTTCAGCTATGCCACCATCAATTTCAACCTGCCGGTCCCAGCGCCCGCACCGCCGTCATCCGTCAATATCTTCGGCACCGACGAACAGGGCCGCGATGTGCTGGCCCGCCTGATCTACGGCTTCCGGCTGTCGGTGCTGTTCGGTCTGACGCTGGCGATCGTATCGTCGTTCGTGGGCGTGGCCGCCGGCGCGGTGCAAGGCTACTTCGGCGGCCTCACCGACCTTCTGTTCCAGCGTTTCATCGAGATCTGGAGCGGCCTGCCGCAGCTGTTCATCCTGATTATCGTCTCGTCGGTGATCGTGCCGGGATTCTGGACTCTGCTGATCGTGCTGCTGCTGTTCAGCTGGACCGCCCTGGTGGGCGTGGTGCGCGCCGAGTTCTACCGGGCCCGCAACTTCGACTATGTGCGCGCCGCCAAGGCGCTGGGCATGAGCGACCGCATGGTGATCGCCAAACACGTTCTGCCCAACGCCATGGTCGCGACCGTTACCTTCCTGCCGTTCATCCTTTCCGGCTCGGTGGTGGCGCTGACCTCGCTCGACTTCCTGGGCTTCGGTCTACCGCCCGGCTCGCCCTCGCTCGGCGAGCTTTTGCGTGAAGGCAAGGAGAACCTCCAGGCCCCCTGGATCGCCATCACCGGCTTCTTCACCGTCGCCATCACCCTGACCCTGATGGTGTTCATCGGCGAAGCCGTGCGCGACGCCCTCGACCCGCGCAAGACCTTCAAGTGACCACGGATACGCCCCTCCTCGAGGTCAAGAACCTCAGCGTCAATTTCGCCGCCGGCGCGGATACCGTCGCGGCGGTCAAAAGCGTGTCCTTCACCCTAGGGCGCGGCGAAACCCTAAGCCTGGTGGGCGAGAGCGGCTCGGGCAAAACCGTCACCGCGCTGTCGGTCTTGCAGCTCCTGCCTTATCCGCGCGCCTCGCATCCCACCGGCAGCATCAAATTCAAGGGCACGGAAGTGGTCGGCGCGCCGGAAGCGGTGATGCGCACCATCCGCGGCAACCGCGTCGGCATGGTGTTCCAGGAACCCATGACGTCGCTCAATCCGCTGCACAGCATCGAGAAACAGATCGGCGAAGTGCTGGAAATCCATGGTGGCGTCACCGGCGATGCGCGCAAGGCGCGTATCCTGGAACTCCTCAAGCTGGTCGGCCTGCCGGAGGCCGAGCGCCGCCTGTCCGCCCTGCCCCACGAACTGTCCGGCGGCCAGCGTCAACGCGTCATGATCGCCATGGCGCTGGCGTTCGAGCCCGACATCCTGATCGCCGACGAACCCACCACCGCGCTCGACGTCACCATCCAGGCTCAGATCCTGGCGCTGCTGACCGATCTGCAGACGCGCCTGGGCATGGCCATGCTGTTCATCACCCACGACCTGGCCATCGTGCGGCGGCTGGGCGGCCGGGTATGCGTGATGAAGGACGGGGCGATCGTCGAACACGGCGACGTGCAGGACGTCTTCACCGCGCCGGCCCATACCTACACCAAGCACCTGATGGCGGCGCAGCCGAAAGGCCCGCCGCCGGTGGCCGTCGAAACCGCGCCGGAGATCGTCAGCGCCACCGACCTCAAGGTTTGGTTCCCGATCAAGCGCGGCCTGATCCGCCGTGTGGTGGGCCATATTAAAGCGGTCGACGGCGTGTCGCTGACAGTGCGCGCGGGCCAAACCCTGGGCGTGGTAGGCGAAAGCGGCTCGGGCAAGACCACGCTGGGCCTCGCCCTCCTGCGGCTCATCGGCAGCGAGGGCGCGATCGCCTTCCAGGGCAGCCGCATCGACGGTATCCCCACCAAGGAACTACGCCCGCTGCGCAAGCATATGCAGGTGGTGTTCCAGGATCCGTTCGGTTCCCTGAGTCCTCGGCTTTCCATCGGCCAGATTATCGGCGAGGGCCTGGCGGTACACCGCATCGGCACACCGGCCGAACGGGCCGATGCCGTCGCGGCGGCACTCACGGACGTAGGCCTCGATCCTCGCATCCAGGACCGCTACCCCCATGAGTTCTCCGGCGGCCAACGTCAGCGCGTCGCCATCGCCCGGGCGATGGTGCTGCGCCCGAAATTCATCGTCCTCGACGAACCGACCAGCGCGCTCGACGTCTCGGTACAGGCGCAGATCGTCGATCTCCTGCGCGCGCTCCAGGAGAAATACGGCCTCGCCTATCTGTTCATCAGCCACGATCTCCGGGTGGTCCGGGCGCTGGCGGACTCCGTCCTGGTGATGAAGGACGGGGTGGTGAAGGAGAAGGGCGCGACGGCTCAGGTGTTCAGCGACCCGGCCGACCCCTATACCCAGGCCTTGCTGGCCGCGGCCCTGGAGCTGAAAGCCCTGAAATCCGCCCCCTGAGGCGTTACCCCTCCTTAACTTTTGGCTTTTAGGGTGGGATGGGGTGCTCCGGATTGCCGGGATTCCCGGCTTGGCTCATAGTGAATCACCCCTAGCGGATCGGACCCAGATGGCGCGTAGCGACGACGAAGAAGAATCCAAACAGGCGCTCTATAACGTCGTCGTCGATATTTCCGTCGTCCTCGGCCAGACCACCATGCCCGTCAACCAGCTCCTGAAACTCGGCCGCGGCGCCGTGGTGGAACTGGAGCAAAAGACCTCGGACCCCGTGGAGATTTTCGCCAACGAAGTGCTGATCGCGCGCGGCGAAGTCGTGATCACGTCGGGCGATAAAATCGGTGTGACTCTCACCGAACTTGTCAAATCCATCTATAGCAACGGCTGACAGCTTTCCTTAGCTTTCACGGGGGAGCCCGTTGAAGATCGCCCGCCGATCTTCTAAACAGGGCCGCGTTTCCTTCCCTGCGACTGTCCATGCGCCTTTTCTATCACCATCCGCTTGTCGCCTCCGCCCGCAAAGTGCGCCTCGTGCTCCACGAGAAGCGCCTGGCCTACGACGAGCGCGTGATCGAACCGTGGCGGGAGAGCGAGGAACTCCTGGGCCTTACGCCCGCCGGCGAATTGCCGGTCCTGGTCGATGAGGACCAGGCCGTGGTCAGCGATCACGGCGCCATCACCGAGTATCTCGACGAAGTGTACCCCGACGTGCCGCTGATCGGCCGCACACCCGGCGAGCGCGCCGAGGCGCGCCGGCTCGCCGCCTGGTTCGACGACAAGTTCTATTGGGAAGTCACCCACCAGATCGCGGGCGAGAAACTCATCCGCCGCGTCAGCGCCAACGCCGCGCCGGATTCACGCGCCCTCCGGGCGGGGCGCGAGAATATCCAGATCCACTTGCAATACCTCACCTGGCTCAAGGAGCGGCGCAGCTGGCTCGCGGGCGACAGCCTTTCGATCGCGGATCTGTCGGCGGCCGCCAACATCTCGCTGGTGGATTATTCCGGCGACATGCCGTGGGAGCAGTACCCCGAGGTGAAGGAATGGTATGTGCGCGTGAAGTCGCGCCCGTCGTTCCGGCCCCTGCTCAAGGACACGATCCCCGGGGTTCCCCCCGCGCCGGTCTACACCGACCTCGACTTCTAGACTCTTTTTATCGGCCGCGTTTCCCGCGGAAATACTCTCACGGCTTCACGTCCGCGCGTTCCATATCGGCACGCGCGGCTTTGGCGGCGTCGGAGTTCGGCGCGAGCTGCGGGATCAGCACCCAGTCGCGCCGTGCGTCGTTGAGACGCCCTTGCAGCTTGTAAATATTCGCCCGCTCCAGCCGCGCGTTCACGTTCCTGGGGTCGATCTTCACCGCCTGTTCCGCATCCGCGAGCGCCAGGTCGATTTCCTTGAGATTGCGGCGGGCGGTCGCACGGAATGCCAGGGCGTCCGCGTTGTCCGGCTGCTGCTTGAGCGCCGCGTCCAGGTCCACGATCGCTTCCTTGAACTTGGCGCCTTCCGCCAAAGTCGCCGCGCGGTCCACCAATAGCACCACGTATTGCGGCATCTCGGGCGTCACCAGCTTAAGGCCGGCGGTCTGCGCGTTGTAGGCGCGCGTCAGCTCGCCCTGCAACAGCCAACCCTGGCCCGCCTGGTCGAGCAGATCGGCGCGCAGGCCCGCGGCACCCTTGGACTTCTGCGCCAGCTCCTCCAGTTCCTTGGCCCCCTGGCCGTAATCCTGAAGGCCGATCAACGCCAGCGCCCGGCAATGTTGCGCGCCCTCGCCGCCGCCGAGCGCATTCCATTTGCTCGCCAGTTCCAGGGCCTGGTCCGGATGGCTGCGGGAGAGATCCATGCAGGCGTCATAGGTCTTGGCCGGGTTGGCGAGATCGGGTTCGGGACTGAGCTGCCCCGTGCCTTGCGGCTCGGCCGCGACCGCGGCGCCCGAGAGCGCGGCAATCAGCGCCAGGCTTGAATATTTCATGACGCGGTCCTTCGGCTCAACGCCACCAGCTCATCGACCATGGCGCAGATACGCGCGAGCTCGTGCGGCAATGACAGGCGGTGGTCTCCGTCCTTGATGAAATGAAGTTCCACATCCTTGCCGGCGATCTTGTCGGCGAGCAGCACGGAGCGTTCCCACGGCACCGCGGTATCGCGCTGACCGTGGAGCAGGCGCACGGGGCATGCGATCGGGATCGCGGACCGCAGCACCAAGTGTCTACGCCCATCCTCGATCAGGTGGCGGCTGATGCGGTAAGGGCCGTCGTTGTAGTCGCTGGGGATTTCGACCACCCCGTCGCGCATGATCTTGTCGCGCTGCGCGGGCGAGAGACCCGGCCACATCTGGTCCTCGGTGAAATCCGGCGCGGGCGCGATGCCCAACACGCCCGCGATGCGGTTTGGCCGCGCCACCGCCGCGCGCACGGTCACCCACCCGCCCATGCTCGACCCCACCAGGATCTGCGGGCCCTCGGTGACATGGTCCAGAATCGCGAGCGCGTCCTCGGTCCAGCGGCCGATGCCGCCGTCCTCGAACCGCCCGGAGGAATCGCCATGGCCGAACATGTCGAAGCGCACGTAAGCGTAACCTTTCGCCGCGCAATGCGCCGCGAGCGTGCGCGCCTTGGTGCCGCCACGGTCGGACATCAGCCCATGCAGGAAGATCACGCCGGGGCTTGCGCCGTCCTGCCGCTCATAGGCGATGGTCGCGCCGTCGGGGTGGGAAAGTGTTTTGTAGTCCATGCGAGTTAGAAAGAACCAGGTCCGGCGCAAAATATAGGCTGGAGCGACACGGGAGCGTGTTACAAAGCCCTCATCGTTCCCAACGTAAAAATCGTTGAGACACCTAGATAGCCCGCGCAGCCTGGCGAATCCATGACTAGCCCCGAGATATCACCGCACCGGAAGACCTGCCTGCAGGTGGTGCCGTCACTGGTCACCGGCGGCGTCGAACGCGGCACCGTGGACGTGGCCCAGGCCTTGGCGCAGGCCGGGTGGCGCGCGTTGGTGGTCTCGAGCGGCGGACCCATGGTGCGCGAGTTGGAGCGCGTTGGCGCGGAACACATCACCTTGCCGCTCGACACCAAGAATCCCCGCGCCATCCGCCGCAACGCCGACGCTCTCGCCGCCCTGATCCGCGATCACGGTATCGACATCGTGCACGCCCGTTCGCGCGCGCCCGCCTGGAGCGCCAAGGAGGCCTGCGCTAAGACCGGCGCGCATTTCGTCACGACCTTCCACGGTGCTTACGGCCTCGGCCCCTTCGGCCTCAAGAAGCTCTACAACCGCGTGATGGCTCAGGGCGAGATCGTGATCGCGATCTCCGATTTCATCCGCGACCATCTCATCACCGAATACAAGGTCGATCCGGCGCGCATCCGCGTCATCCATCGCGGCGTCGACGTGAAGCTGCTCGACCCCAACGGCGTCTCGCCCACGCGCCTGATCCAGGTCACGGCCAAGTGGCATCTGCCGGAGTCCGCGCCGGTGGTGATGCTGCCGGGCAGGCTCACCGCCTGGAAGGGCCACGATCTGCTGATCGATGCCATGGTGGAACTCAAGCGGCGCCAGGGCGGCGCCACCGATATCCGCTGCCTGATGGTCGGTCAGGACCAGGGGCGCGTCGCCTATCGCGCGCATATCGAACGCTACGCCGCATCCCAAGGCGTCGCGGTGCAGATCATCGACGACTGCGGCGACCTGCCCGCCGCCTACATGGCTACCGACGTGGTGGTGTCAGCCTCGACCAAGCCCGAAGCCTTCGGCCGCGTGGTCGCCGAGGCCATGGCCATGGGCCGCCCGGTGGTGGCGCCGTCGCATGGCGCCGCGGGCGAGATCATCATCCCCGGCGTCACCGGCTGGCTGTTCACGCCGGGCGACGCGGTGTCCATGGCCGATGCGTTGGAACGCGCCCTTGCCCTCAACCAGGCCGAACGCGTGCGCCTCGCCGATGTCGCCATCGCCCGCGCGCGCGAACTGTTCTCCAAGGCCGACATGTGCGCCAAGACCTTGGCCGTCTACGACGAGGTTCTGGCGTCCACGCCGTCATGACGGCGCCGCGCATCCTGGTGATCTCCACCAGCGGCCTGGCCCGCTTTGTCCCGGCCCTGGGCGCGATGGCCTCGATCCGCGCGTCGCATCAAGGCGCCGCCCTCACCCTGCTCACCGGCCCCGAGACCGCGGCGTTCGCCTCCACGGTTCCCTATTTCGACGAGGTCTGGACCGACGACACCGCCGCCGGCTGGGATCTCCCGCATCTCCTCAATCTGCGCCGGCGCCTGCGCGCCGCGCCCTTCGACCGTGTCTACGATCTGGATTGCGACCGCCACAGCGCCTTTCTGTTCCGCCTGATGCACGGCCTGCTGCGCCAGGACCGCGGCGCGATTTCCTGGTCCGGAACCATCCCCGGCACGCAGCTCGCTCACATCGATCCGCGCCGCGCCGCCATGCACCTCGCCGACTGCTGGGCGGCGCAGCTGAAGGTGGCGGGAATTCCCGCCACCTTGCGCCCCGACCTGTCATGGGTGGCGCGCTACGTGAAATCCTTCACCCTGCCGTTCCGCATGACCGAGCCTTTTGTCATAGTCGCCGCCACCCCGGGGGCCGGCACGCCGTGGACGCCGGCACAGTACGGCGCGCTGGCGGCGGCGCTGGCGGCGGAAGGCCAGCGCCCGGTGCTGGTGGACCTGAAACCCCGGCCCGAGGTGGCCGAGGCCATGGCCGACCACAACCCGGCCTGCATCGACCTCTCGGGCAAGGGTTCGCTGAACGAACTCATCCTGTTGGCATGGGCAGCCACGGCCGCCGTGGGCCCCGACAACGGCATCATGCACTTGACGTCGGTGGCCGGTTGCCGGTCGGTCGTGCTCTATGACCAGGCGTCCGACCCGGCCCTGGTCGGGCAACGCGGCACGACCGTTACGATTCTCCGGCGCCCGCGCCTGGCCGACATCCCCGCCGCGGAAATCATCGCGGCGATCAAGGGCCAACCCGCGGGCGGAAGGCCCGCAATCTGAAGGTGCTCGGGTTCCGCGCGTCCCAAGAGCCTTCTTTGACGCGGTTTACTTGACTTAAGCGGCAATCTCCCTAGATTCCGCGGGCTTTTTGCGTTTTTTGGTTGGTCGCGTGTCCGGACGGAAAACCGGTCTCCGCTTTTCCTGGGCACGCTTTTTCTTGTGAGCTTCGAGATGGTCGCCATCACCCTTCCCGACGGCAGCGTTCGCCGTTTTGACCGCGCCATCACCGGCGCGGATCTGGCCGCCGATATCGGCCCCGGTCTCGCCAAGGCCGCGCTTGCCATTCGCATCGACGGCAAGATGATGGATCTGCTGACCCCGCTCACGACCGACGCAAACGTTTCGATCGTCACCAAGAAGGATGAGGACGCCCTCGAGCTCCTGCGGCACGACGCTGCCCACGTCATGGCGGAAGCGGTGCAGGAACTGTTCCCCGGCACCCAGGTCACCATCGGCCCGGCGATCGAGAACGGCTTCTATTACGACTTCGCCCGCGACCAGCCGTTCACCCTGGACGACCTGCCCAAGATCGAAGCCAAGATGCGCGAGATCGTCGACCGCGACGAACCGATCCGCCGCGAGGTCTGGGACCGCGAAAAGGCCATCACTTATTTTGAATCCATCGGCGAGAAATACAAAGCCGAGCTGATCCGCGGCCTGCCGGCGGACGAACCCATCGGCGTCTACACCCAGGGCGACAAGTGGCTCGACCTGTGCCGCGGCCCGCACCTGCCGTCCACCGGCAAACTGGGCAAGGCGTTCAAACTGATGAAGCTCGCGGGCGCCTATTGGCGCGGCGATTCCAACAACCCGATGCTCCACCGCATCTATGGCACCGCCTGGGCCGACGAGAAGCAGCTCCAGGCGCATATCACGATGCTGGAGGAAGCCGAGAAGCGCGATCACCGCAAGATCGGCCAGGAAATGAACCTGTTCCATCTGCAGGAAGAAGCGCGCGGCGCGGTGTTCTGGCACCCCAAGGGCTGGACCCTCTACCGCACCCTGCAGAGTTACATCCGCCGCCGGCTGGAAGCCGCCGACTATGTCGAGGTGAACACCCCGCTGCTGATGGACAAGGTGCTGTGGGAGCGCTCGGGCCACTGGGACAAGTTCGGCGCCAAGAACATGTTCACCTCGGAGTCCGAGGAACGCCACCTGGCCGTGAAGCCCATGAACTGCCCAGGCCATGTGCAGATCTTCAACCAGGGCATCCGCAGCTACCGCGAGCTGCCCTTGCGCATGGCCGAATTCGGCTGCTGCCACCGCAACGAACCCTCGGGCGCCTTGCACGGCCTGATGCGCGTGCGCGCCTTCACCCAGGACGATGCCCATATCTTCTGCACCGAGGACCAGGTGCGAGCCGAGACCAAGAAATTCATCGACCTGCTGCGCGTCGTTTATGCCGATCTGGGCTTTGACGAAATCCGGGTGAAGTTCTCGGACCGCCCGCCCACCCGCGCCGGTTCCGACGCCACCTGGGACAAGGCGGAAGCCGCGCTCCGTGAGGCCACCGAGGCTGCGGGCCTGGAGTGGACCCTCAACCCCGGCGAAGGCGCGTTCTATGGCCCCAAGCTGGAATTCGTGCTGAAGGACGCCATCGGCCGCGACTGGCAGTGCGGCACCTTGCAGGCGGATTTCGTGCTGCCGGAACGCCTTGGCGCCCATTATGTCGGCGAGGACGGAGCCAAGCACGTGCCGGTCATGCTGCACCGGGCGATCCTGGGTTCGTTCGAGCGCTTCATCGGCATGCTTGTGGAAAACTACGCCGGCAAGTTCCCGCTGTGGCTGGCGCCGCTCCAGGCGGTGGTCTGCACCATCACCGACGAGGCTAAAGGCTATGCCGAAGAAGTCGCCGCCACCATGAAGGCGGCTGGCCTCCGGGTGGAAACCGATCTGCGTAACGAAAAAATCAACTACAAGGTGCGGGAACACTCCCTCGCCAAGGTGCCAGTGCTTGTGGTGGTCGGCAAAAAAGAAGCCGAAACCAAGGGCGTGGCCTTGCGCCGTTTAGGTGGCCAAAACCAGGAAATTCTTGCGCTTACAGAGGCAACCGATAGACTTGTAAAAGAAGCCGCGGTTCCCGGAACTTAGGTTCCGAGCCGTGGTTTTTGTTTGAGGGCCCGCGCGCGGAAGCGCGCATCCCTTTGGGGTTCTACCCGGACCAACAACAACAGGAGAGTGTTACATAGCTAGATTCGACCAACCGGCGCCCGCGTCCAAGGATGGGCCGCGCGTCAATCATCAGATCGATAACAAGACCGTGCGTCTGATCGGTGCTGATGGCGACAATTTTGGAGTGGTGGACCGCGCGTTCGCCCTCAGCAAAGCCGACGAAGCGGGCCTGGATCTCGTCGAGATCTCTCCGAATGCAGACCCGCCGGTGTGCAAGATCCTCGATATCGGCAAATACAAATACGAGGAACAGAAGCGCAAGAACGAGGCGCGCAAGAAGCAGAAGGTGATCGAGGTCAAGGAGATCAAGCTCCGCCCGAACATCGACGACCACGATTACGACGTGAAGATGCGCGCCACCAAGCGGTTCCTGGAAGAAGGCGACAAGGTGAAAGTCACGCTGCGATTCCGCGGCCGTGAAATGGCCCACGTTGAACTGGGCCACCAGTTGCTGAACCGCGTGAAGGGCGACTTCGACGGTCAGGCCAAGGTGGAATCGGAGCCGCGCTCCGAAGGCCGGCAGATCGTGATGGTGCTGGCGCCCAAATAGCCCGCACCGGGAAGATCAAAGCAAAACGGCGCCGGATCACCCGGCGCCGTTTTTATTTGTTATTCCGCTGGAGCCAATTGCATCCGCTTCAGCCGGGAGCGCTTGCGCGCCACACCGCCCACGAACCAAACGATCATCGCCAGCGCAACCATCATCGCCGCACCCTGGGCCATGCCCAGCATTTTGGTCTGCGCGATGTTGGTGGCCCAGGGCGAGCCCGCCATCGCGGCATTACGCAAGCCCCCGATGCGCGAGAACGCCTCGTTCACCGCGCCGCCGATGAGCAGGTAGAAGCTCAAGATCATCATCACCGGATGGCCATAGGCGCCCACCCGGGCGCGCTGATTTCGCGCGGCCCAAACGCCCAGGCCGACGAACAGCAAGGTCACGATGGCCATCCAATGGAACATGTTGAAGGCCGGCAGTCCCGCAATCGGCGCGAACAACCCGAGCGCCGTGAGATTGGCGATCACCATCGAACCTACGTACCAATAGCCCGCCCTGCGGTGGAAGCGCGTGCCCTTGCGCAGCGCGAACACCAGTGGCCCCGCGAACAGCGCGACCATGCAAGCCGCGGAGTGCAGCCAGCCCAGGAGGGAAATATCGTCGAGTCTCATATGTGTCCCCCTTCTTTTTAGGTCGAGCCCGCGCTGTCGAGTACATCGCGCAGGTAGGCGACGTGACGGGCAAAGGCCTTGCGGCCGTCTTTGGTCATGGTGATGCGCGTACGCGGCTTCTTGCCGACGAAGTCCTTATCGATCTTCACGTAGCCCGCGTTCTCGAGAGTCGCGATGTGGGCGCCGAGGTTACCGTCGGTGGCGCCGGCGATCACCTTGAGGCGCGTGAAATCGATGGCCTCCAGGTCGGCGAGGGCGTTGAGCGCGGACATGATCTTCAGGCGCACCGACTGGTGGATGATTTCATCCGGCTCCATCAGGCGTTCCTCATCCAGAAGCCGGTCAGGATCAGCCCGCCGCCGCCAACAGCCGCCATCCAGAATGCGAACCACGGCGCGAGATAGACGAAGCCGAGCATGGTGGCCGCGATGATCGCGGCGCCCAGCCACAAATAGCGCCGCGACGACCAGATGCCGGCAATCGCATAGGTCATGCCGGTCAGGAGTGCCGGGAAGGCGTTCATCTGGTTCACGTCGTGCGGCGGAAGAATCGCGTAGGTGGCGGCGATGAAAACGGCGAAGGCGATGAACATCATCCACATGCGTTGGCCGTAGGCCTTGGCCGCCGCGCTCCGGCCGCGCCCTACTTGCGTGCGTGATCGCCAGCCGATGTAGGCGCTGGCCGCCATGCCGACGACGGTGAGCGGCAACCACACCACGCCGTAGCGCGGCGACAGGCCGGTGGCGCCATAGCCAATGATCCAGATCGCCCCCCACAGAAAGAAGTAGGGCGCGGCGATTCGGTAGCTTTTGAACTCGCGGGAGCGCTGTGCGGTGGCGTCGATGTCGCGCAGGGCATCGGCGGCTTCGGTCGGGGTTATGTTCATCTATGTCCTCTCAGAGAACTCTGAATGGCAGAGTTGTCGATTTATGGAATCTCCAGAGAACTCTGTCAAGCAGAGCCGATACGTAAATCCGGGCCCGGCGTTACATTTGCCGGGAAGCTAGGTCGGGGAAACCGACATGAACCGTCTCGCCGCCTTTGCCCCGCAAATCCTCGCCCTTCAGCGCATTATCGTGGGCCTGCTGTTCCTGGAACACGGCACCAGCAAGCTGTTCGGCTTCCCCGAGTCCCCGATGCCGATGCCTGACCCCCTGCCGCCCATGCTGCTGGCCAGCGCGGTTCTGGAGCTGGTCGGCGGCGCCTTGCTGGCCGTGGGCCTGTTCACCCGGATCACCGCCTTCATCGTCCCGGGCGAGATGGCCGTGGCCTATTTCATGGCCCACGCGCCCCGGGGCTTCTTCCCCCTGGTCAACATGGGGGAGCCGGCGATTCTCTACTGCTTCATCTTCCTGTACCTGGCCGCCGCCGGCGGCGGGGCCTGGAGCCTCGATTCGCTCCGGTCAAAAGCCACCCCAGCCCCTTAAACCGGGGCTTTCTTGCTTTCCTAAGGAACGGCGGGTATAAGCCTCGCCTTCCCGCCGGGAGCGTTTCCGGCGTGGAATCATATTGGGGCCGGAGATCATCTCCGGGTCCACCGGCCAAAGGGCGAAAAGCCAACGCTATCAGGCTTTTAGGGCATGCCTCCGGCCGGGATAACGAACGCTCCGAGTCAATCGGGGCCCACGCACGAAAGGATAGAAAATGCCCAAGATGAAGACCAAGAGCGCCGCCAAGAAGCGGTTCAAGGTTACCGGTACCGGCAAAGTGAAGGCGGGCAACGCCTTCAAGCGCCACTGCATGGGCGTGAAGCCGCAGAAGATGAAGCGCACGTCGCGCGGCACCATGGTGCTCGCGAAGCCCGACGGCATCATCGTGAAGCGCAACTTCCTCCCCTACGGCTAGACCTAGACCTCGAATCCCTGACGGAGCAAACACATGTCACGCGTCAAACGCGGCGTAACCAAGCACGCCCGCCACAAAAAAGTTCTCGAGCAGACCAAAGGCTTCCGCGGCCGTCATTCGAAGGCCTACAAGCCCGCGAAGAATCGCCTGGAAAAGGCGATGCGCTATGCCTATCGCGACCGCCGCCAGAAGAAGCGCGATTACCGCGCCCTGTGGATCCAGCGTATCAACGCCGGCGTCCGCGCTTTTGGGCTTACCTACTCGCGATTTATCAACGGGCTCAAGAAGGCCGGGATCGAACTGGACCGCAAGGTTCTCGCCGATATCGCTCTGCGTGAGCCGGCGACCTTCGAGACCCTGGTGAAGCAGGCTCAAGCCGCTCTCGCTTAACATCACTGCCAACCGTGATGCGTGAAGGGGCCGCCTGCACAAGGCAGGCCCCTTCATTTTTTTGCTCTTCCGGAAGTTCCTATGGCCAACGAAAAGATCGAACAGCTGCGCGGCGAGATCCTCGGCGCCTGTAACGCCGCCGCCGACATGACCGCGCTGGAGGCCGTGCGCGTCGCGGCACTCGGCAAGAAAGGCAGCGTCACGGGCCTGATGAAGGATCTCTCGGCGCTGCCGCCCGAGGAACGCAAGGCCTTCGGTCAGCAGGTCAACACCCTGCGCGACGAAGTGACCGCGGCGCTGGACGCCAAGAAGGCAGCCCTCGGCGACGCCGAGCTGGACGCCAAGCTTGCCAAGGAACGCATCGACATCTCGCTGCCGGTGCGGCCCGAAGCCAAGGGCAGCATCCATCCCATCAGCCAGACCATGGACGAGATCGCCGCGATCTTCGGCCAGATGGGATTCGAGATCGCCGACGGCCCGGACATCGAGGACGATTTCCACAATTTCACCGCGCTGAATTTCCCACCCGGCCATCCGGCACGCGAGATGCACGACACGTTCTTCCTGCCCGAGAACGAAAAGGGCGAGCGCTACCTGCTGCGCACCCACACCTCGCCGGTGCAGATCCGCACCATGATGAGCCAGAAGCCGCCAATCCGCGTGATCATTCCGGGCCGCACCTACCGCTGCGACTACGACATGACCCACACGCCCATGTTCCACCAGGTCGAGCTGCTGGTAATCGACACCGAGACCAACATGAGCCACCTGCGCGGCTGCCTGCAGGAATTCGTGCGCACCTATTTCGGTGTGGACGACCTGACCACCCGCTTCCGCCCGTCGTTCTTCCCGTTCACCGAGCCGTCGGCGGAAATGGACATCGGCTGTTCGCGCAAGGGCGGCGAGCTCAAGATCGGCAACCACGGCGACTGGCTCGAGATCCTGGGCTGCGGCATGGTGCACCCGAATGTCATCAAGGCCTGCGGCCTCGATCCCAACATCTATCAGGGCTTCGCCGCCGGCATGGGCATCGAGCGTATCGCCATGCTCAAGTACGGCATCCCCGACCTGCGCACATTCTTCGAGTCCGACCTGCGCTGGCTGCGCCACTACGGTTTCGCCGCCTTGGATGTACCCTCGGTGACGGGAGGGCTGTCGCGATGAAGCAAGCACCGGTCCCCGAGGCCTACGAACACCTGCCGCAGTGGGCGTTCGGCGATTCCAAGGAGATGGCCAACGAACTTTGCGCCTTGATCCTCGCTGGCAAGAAGACCGCCACCTGTACGGCGCTCTATTCCTTCGAGCTGGATGACCAGCCGGTGCCGGAACCCGGCAACCGCAGCGTCATCCTGGACGGCAGCGGCAACGCCCGCTGCGTGATCGAATGCGTCGAGGCCGAAGCCGTGCCGTTCGACGAAGTGGACGAAGCCTTCGCCAAGGATGAAGGCGAAGGCGACCTCACGCTTAAATATTGGCGCAAGGCGCATCAGAAATTCTTCGAGCGCCAGGGCTATTTCGCGCCCGACATGCTGCTGATCTGCGAACGCTTCCGTGTGATCGAGAAGCTCACGGGAGGCGCCCAATGAAGTTCACCCTGTCGTGGCTCAAGGACCACCTGGACACCCAGGCCGGCCTTGACGAGATCACCGCCAAGCTCACCGCCGTGGGCCTGGAAGTGGAAGGCGTCGAGAATCCCGCCAAGGGCCTCGAAGGCTTCATCGTCGCCCATGTGACCGAGGCCAAGCAGCACCCGAACGCCGACCGCCTGCGCCTGTGCACCGTCGATACCGGCACGGAAGTGCTGCAAGTGGTGTGCGGTGCGCCCAACGCCCGCAGCGACCTCAAGGTGGTGCTGGCGCGGCCCGGCGTGGTGATTCCCATCAGCGGCGAAGTGCTCAAGAAGGGCAGCATCCGCGGTGTGGAAAGCCAGGGCATGCTGTGCTCCTACCGCGAACTGAAGCTGGGCGAAGACCACGACGGCATCATCGAGCTGCCGGCGGACGCCAAGATCGGCTCGCCGGTGACCCTGGTGCTGAACCTGGATCCGGTGATCGAGATCAACCTGACGCCCAACCGCGTCGATGCGCTGGGCGTACGCGGGATCGCGCGCGACCTCGCCGCCGCCGGTCTCGGCAAACTGAAGCCGCTCAACGACGCGCCGGTCGCCGGCAAACTTCCGACCTCGCGCAAGATCAAGATGGGACTGCCGGCGGGCGACGCCCATAAGTGTCCGCAGTTCGCCGGGCGCCTGATCCGCGGCGTGAAGAACGGCGAAAGCCCGCGTTGGCTCAAGGACCGCCTGACCGCCATCGGACTGCGCGCGGTCTCGGTGCTGGTGGACGTGACCCAGTACCTGACCATCGATCTCGGCCGCCCGCTGCACGCCTTCGACGACGCCAAGCTCACGGGCGATATCGGCGCGCGCCTGGCCAAGAGCGGCGAGCAGGTGGCCGCGCTCAACGGCAAGACCTACACCCTCGACGAAACCATGGTCGTGATCGCCGACGAGGCGGCGGCACTCGGTATCGGCGGCATCATGGGCGGCGAACCGTCCAGCGTCACGGAGGGCACGGCCGCCGTGTTCCTCGAATCGGCGCTGTTCGATCCGCGCAATATCGGCGCGACCGGGCGCAAGCTCACGCTCAATACCGACGCCCGCTACGCCTTCGAACGCGGCGTCGACCCGGCCTCGGCCGTGTGGGGCATCGAGGTCGCCACCCGCATGATCCTCGATCTGTGCGGCGGGGAAGCCGGCGAAATCGTCGTTGGCGGGGCCGCGCCCGAATACAAACGCACCATCGCCTTCGATCCCGCGCGCGTGAAGTCTCTGGGCGGCATCGAGATCGCGGAAGACGAGACCAAAGGCATCCTCGAACGCCTCGGCTTCCAGATTTCCGGCGCGGGCTCCAATTGGTCGGTCGTGCCGCCCTCGTGGCGCTCGGACGTCGAGGCCTGGCAAGACCTGGTGGAGGAAGTCCTCCGGGTGCACGGCTACGACAACATCCCGGCGACGCCGCTGCCGCGCGCGCCGATGCCCAAGGCCGTGCTGTCGCCCGAGCAGCGCAAGGTCGCCTTCACCCGCCGCGTGCTCGCGGGACGTGGCCTGAACGAGACCGTCACCTGGGCGTTCCTGCCGAGCGCCCAGGCGAATCTGTTCCGCGGCGAACTGCCGCTGGTCACGCTGGCCAATCCGATCAGCGCGGATCTCGACGCCATGCGTCCGTCGCTGCTGCCGAACCTGATCACCGCCGCCGGCCGCAACGCCGCGCGCGGCATGGCCGACGGCGCATTGTTCGAAGTGGGCCCGCGTTTCGAAGGCGGCGCGCCTGGCCAGCAGGTGAACATGGCCGCCACTTTACGCGCCGGCCACACCACCGCGCGCCATTGGGCCGGCACCCGCCGCCCGGTGGATGCCATGGACGCCAAGGCCGACGCCATCGCCGTGCTGGAAGCCGCCGGGCTCAACCCGATCGGGTTGCAAGCCGTCGCTGCCGCACCCGGTTGGTATCATCCCGGCCTTTCTGGCGTGCTGAAGCTCGGCAACCAGATCGTGGCCGCGTTCGGCGTGATCCATCCGCGGATCGCCAAGGCGCTGGATGTGGACGGCCCGCTGGTGGCCTGCGAAGTGTTCCTGGAGCGCATTCCTCTGCCCAAGAAGAAAGCCGGCGCCGCGCGGCCGCTGCTCAAGGCTTCGGCCTTGCAGCCGGTGGAACGCGACTTTGCCTTCGTGGTCGATGCCACGGTTGCGGCCGATGCCGTCGCAAAAGTCGCACGCGGCGCCGAGCGCGACCTGATCACCGATGTCGGCGTGTTCGATGTCTATCAGGGCGTGCACCTGGGCGAAGGCCAGAAGTCGGTGGCGATCTCGGTCACCCTGCAGCCCAAGGACGCCACCTTGACCGACGCCGAGATCGAAGGCGTGGCGCGGAAGATCGTGGCCGCCGTGGAAAAATCCTGCGGTGGCAAGCTGCGCGCCTGAGACAGTCAGAGTTATGTATTGAAGTGATGCCTCTATGACCGACCTCTCAAAGATCCGTAACTTCGCGATCATCGCCCATATCGACCACGGCAAATCGACCCTGGCCGACCGGCTGATCCAGTTCTGCGGTGGCCTGCAGGCGCGCGAGATGACCGAACAGGTGCTCGATTCCATGGATATCGAGCGCGAGCGCGGCATCACCATCAAGGCGCAGACCGTGCGCCTCACCTATCCCGCCAACGACGGCAACACCTACCAGCTCAACCTTGTGGACACGCCCGGCCACGTCGACTTCGCCTATGAAGTCAGCCGTTCGCTGGCGGCCTGTGAAGGTTCGATTCTGGTGGTCGACGCCTCGCAGGGGGTGGAAGCCCAGACCCTGGCCAACGTCTACCAGGCGATCAATTCCAACCACGAGATCGTGCCGGTCCTGAACAAAGTGGACTTGCCGGCGGCCGAGCCGGAGCGCGTGCGCACCCAGATCGAGGACGTGATCGGCCTCGATGCTTCCGACGCCGTTCTGACCTCGGCCAAGACCGGTATCGGCATCAAGGACGTGCTGGAAGCCATCGTCACCCGCCTGCCCGCGCCGACCGGCGACGCCGCCGCACCCTTGAAGGCGCTGCTGGTGGATTCCTGGTACGACTCCTACCTCGGCGTCGTCATCCTGGTGCGGGTGAAGGACGGCGTGATCCGCAAAGGCACACAGATCAAGTTCATGTCGACCGGAACCGCCTATCAGGTGGAGCGGGTCGGCGTGTTCACGCCCAAGCGCCTGGAAGTCGCGGCCCTCAACCCGGGCGAGCTCGGCTTCCTCACCGCGAGTATCAAGGCCGTCGCCGATACCTCGGTCGGCGACACGGTCACCGAGGAAAACCGCCCGGCGGCCGAACCCCTGCCCGGTTTCAAGCCCAGCGTTCCGGTGGTGTGGTGCGGCCTGTTCCCGACCGACGCCGCTCAGTTCGAAGTGCTGCGCGAAAGCCTCGGCAAACTGCGGCTCAATGACGCGAGTTTCCACTTCCAGATGGAAAGCTCGGCGGCGCTGGGTTTCGGTTTCCGCTGCGGCTTCCTCGGCCTCTTGCACATGGAGATCATCCAGGAGCGGTTGGAACGCGAATTCGACCTGGACCTGATCACGACCGCGCCGTCGGTGGTCTACCGCATCTACGGCACCGACGACACGATGAAGGAGCTGCACAATCCCGCCGACATGCCGGATGTGACGCGCATTCGCATGATCGAGGAACCGTGGGTGAAAGCCACGATCCTGGTGCCCGACGAATACCTGGGCCCGGTGCTCAAGCTGTGCACAGACCGGCGCGGCGACCAGAAAGACCTGACCTATGTCGGCAACCGGGCCATGGTGGTCTACGAGCTGCCGCTCAATGAGATCGTGTTCGATTTCTACGACCGCCTCAAATCCATCTCACGCGGCTACGCCAGTTTCGATTACGAGGTCGCGGACTACCGCGAATCGGACCTGGTGAAGGTCAACATCCTGGTGAACAACGAGCCGGTCGATGCGCTGGCCTTCATGGCGCACCGCACCCAGGTCGAAGGGCGCGCGCGGCAAATCTGCGAACGCCTGAAAGAACTGATCCCGCGGCATTTGTTCAAGATCCCGATCCAGGCCGCGATCGGCGCCAAGGTGATCGCGCGCGAAACCATCAGCGCGCTGCGCAAGGACGTGACCGCGAAATGCTACGGCGGCGACGTCTCGCGCAAACGCAAACTGCTCGACAAGCAGAAAGAAGGCAAAAAGCGCATGCGCCAATTCGGCAGCGTCGACATTCCGCAAAGCGCGTTCATCAACGCGCTCAAGATGGCGGACGAGTAATCCGTAGCTTGTTTGATGCGCGCGTTTCCCGCGCGCGGCGCTCAAGATGGCGGACGAGTAATCCGCAGCTTGTTTGATGCGCGTGTTTCCCGCGCGCGGCGCTCAAGATGGCGGACGAGTAGCCTGAATTTTTGACGGATGCGCTGTTAGTAAGAGCGCGTGCTGCTGAAGATTCTGCGGCGATGCGGGCGCTTGCGGCAGACGTGAGCGAGGAATACGCCGATCGAGCCGAACACGGCCCAGGCCGGCATCTGCATCACCACGGCGCCGGCGGCGGCGAGCACTTCAGGGGCGCTGGTATTGCCATCGAAGGACGGCGATTGCCCAACCAGCAGCGTCCAGACATCGGCGGTCGCGAGGCCGTTATAGGTGCCGATTCCCAAGGCCATCACGGCTTCCGCGGAAGCCATAATGATGGCCAGGATGACCAGCAACCAGCCGGTGGCCCTCCCGAATATCATTGGAACCCCATGCCCCTCGAGTCGTGTCTTACCCCACGGGCTGAGCTATACCGGATAACATCCTTACATTACAGGATAATTTTTGGTCATTTCGAGTGTGAACCGTTAACCCTCCGGTTGCAAAACCCATAATCGAGGCTAAGCCTGTGGAAAATGTGGATAATCTATCGCTGTGCGATTGCCCTTTTGGGATGAGGTACTTGGCGGTTGGCTGGGCTGTTCGGCACCCGTGTTAACCTTCAACCACCGCGATTCTTGCGCGACTCGGAGATGCGGGACTTCCGAAATGACAAAATTTGGCCTGTCAGGGACGGGTCGGCGTTGCCGGGAGGGGGGCGGTCGGTTAGGTTCCCGCCTCCAAATTCCGGGCATTTTCCGAAATGTACCGAACGGAGGGGTGGCCGAGTGGTTGAAGGCGCACGCCTGGAAAGTGTGTATACCCCAAAAGGGTATCGCGGGTTCGAATCCCGCCCCCTCCGCCAGCCACACGCTCCGAATCTACCGGTGCTTCCTGTGAACCGGTGTCGAGCCCGCTCCTTTTTTTATTGTCGCCGGCCCGCTTCGCGGGCGGCTTGGGGGGTTCGAATCCCGCCACGTGCCGAACACTGATGCCGCCCTACGTATACGGATCCCCACTGACTGAGCTTGCCGCTGTGGCCGCCGATGCGGTTCAGGTATCTCCGCTCGTTCCCGGTTCCGCAGCGCTGGAGAGCGTTTCTGACGCAGATGATTTTCTGATCGCGGCGCCGGCGGGAACGCTGGAGCGGCGCTATGTGCTGGCGCTTGCGCTGCGCGCGCTCAAAGCCGGGGCGCCGCTCACGGTCCTCGCGCCGAATGAAAAGGGCGGGACGCGGCTGGCCAAGGAGCTGTCGGCGTTCGGATGCACGGTGTCGGCGGAGAGCAAGCGGCATCATCGCATTTGCCGCACCACCAGGCCGCGCGTTTTGAACGAGGCGACCATCACCGATGCCATCGCCGGCGGGCAGCCGCGCTTTGCCGAAGATCTTGGGCAATGGACCCAGCCGGGGGTGTTCAGCTGGGATGCGCACGACGCGGGCACTTTGCTGCTGATGTCGGTGTTGCCGGCATTGAAGGGGCGCGGTGCGGATTTGGGGTGCGGCATCGGGTTGCTCGCCGCGGCGGTGTTGGCCAATCCCGATGTGACGCATCTCGATCTTGTCGATATCGACCAGCGTGCCATTGCGGCGGCGCGGCGCAACATCGCCGACAAGCGCGCGGCGTTTCATTGGGCGGATGCGCGGATCGCGCCCGCGCTAACGGATCTGGATTTCGTGGTGATGAATCCGCCGTTCCACGACGCCGGCGTCGAGGACAAGGCCCTGGGCCAGGCCTTCGTGCGGCGCGCGCGCCATGTGCTGCGTCCGGGCGGCACACTATGGGTGGTCGCCAACCGGCACCTGCCGTATGAAGGCGTGATGTCACCTCTGTTCACGGATGTCGATCTGCGCGCCGAAGGCCAAGGCTTCAAGGTCTATGAGGCGCAGGCATGAGCGCCTTGCGCCTCGACCGCCTGCTCGCGAACCTGGGCTATGGCAGCCGCCGCGAGGTTCAGTCGCTGGTGCGCGCGGGCGCGGTGGTTCTGGATGGCACGACGCTAACCGACTCCGACATGAAGATCGCGCTCGCGCCCGACCTGCCGGCGCGGCTTTCGGTCGATGGCATGCCACTCGATCCGCTGCCGGGCCTGACGCTGATGTTGCACAAGCCTCTGGGCATGACCTGCTCGCACAAGGAAGCCGGGCCGCTGGTCTACGACGCACTGCCGGAGCGCTGGCGCAGGCGCGAGCCCGCCATCTCTACCGTCGGCCGCCTGGACAAGGAAACCTCGGGCCTGCTGCTGATGACCGACGATGGCGATTTGCTGCACCGGATCATTTCGCCCAAACGCCACGTGGCCAAGCGCTATGTCGCCACTCTCGCCAGGCCTTTGCGCGGCGACGAGGGTGCGCTGTTTGCCGCCGGAACGTTGATGCTCGAGGGCGAGAACAAGCCGCTGGCGCCGGCGGTTCTGGAACCGCTGTCGGCCACGGCCGCCCGGCTCATCATCACCGAGGGCCGTTATCACCAGGTACGGCGCATGTTCGCCGCCGTGGGCAATCATGTCGACGCCTTGCACCGGGACCGGATCGGCGGACTGGAGTTGCCGGCCGGTCTCGCGCCCGGCGGCACCCGCATCATGACCGCCGCCGAGATCGCGGCGATCTTTGCCTAGGGCGTGCCGCCCAGGTTTACCAGGCGCGGCTGATGGCCGGTGGCCGCGAAGAACTTCATCAGGTCGGCACTCTTCAGCGACGTGGTCATGCAGTTGACCAGCGGGTGAGCGTTGATGACCTCCTGCGCCATCATCCAGGCATCCAGGATCACTTGCACCTGATGTGTGGTGTCGTTGATGGCCGCGAACGGCGTCACCGACCCCGGCTCCACGCCGAGCACGCGTTTCAGCCGTTCGGCCGAGCCGAACGACAGCCGCGCTGCGCCGATCAATCCCGGAAGCTTCTTCAGATCGACCTGCCGGTTCCACGGGACGGTCACCAGCCACATGGCCTTCTTGGCGTCGCACAAGAATAGATTCTTGATGTGCACGCCCGGCAGATGGCCCATTACCTCCTCGCCGTCATGAACGGTGAACGCGGGGGCATGCTCGATGGTGCTGGAGGCGATTCCCAGTTCATCGAGCCGCGCGAGGAGTTCGCACGGCGAGAGAGGTTCAGACATGCTGCGTCATGGGACGCTTGACCGGCCACGCGGTCATTACCGCCTTCACCAGCACCGCCAGCGGAATGGCGAAGAACACACCCCACACGCCCCAAATGCCGCCGAAGAACAGGATCGCGACGATGATGGCCACGGGATGAATCGCGACGGCCTCGGAGAACAGCAGCGGCACCAGCACGTTGCCGTCGAGTGCGTGGATCACAAGGTATGAACCCACGGCCAGGGCGGCGTCGAAACTGACACCCCACTGCAGCAGCGCCACGCCCGCCACGGGTACCGTGGCGGCGGCCGCGCCGATATAGGGAATCATCACCGCCACGGCGACGATCACCGCCAGCAGCGGTGCGTAGTTCAGGTGGATGAGCGCGAACACGATGTAGGTGACAATACCGACGATCACCATCTGCACCACTTTGCCGCCGACGAAACTTTGCAGCTGGCGGTTCACATCGCGCCAAACACTGCCGGCGAGTTCATGATGCTCGGGCAGGAACGACGCGAGCCAGGCGATGATGCGTTCCTTGTCCTTGAGCAGGAAAAAGATCATCACCGGCACGATGATCAAGTACACCAGCGTGGTGACCAGCCCGATCACCGTGCCGCGCAGGTACGGCGCGAGATGTTGACCCATGCCCAACATCTCGCTGCGCAGCTCGTCGAGGCCGTCGTCCAGCTGCTCCGCCGTCACCAAGGTCGGATAGCGGTCGGGCAAATGGTGAACGATGTCCTGGAACTTGGCGATAAACTGGGGAAACTGCGATACCAGTTGCGCCAGTTGGCGTCCCAACACCGGCACTAGCCCGACCAGAGCCAGGATCGCCGCCACGAACAGGCCGTAAATGACAGCGAGCGACGCATTGCGCGACATGTTGCGGCGTTGCAGGCCGCGCATGGCCACATCCATCACATAGGCGATGGTGAGCGCGCCGTAGAACGGCGCCAGCATCTCGGCCGTCAGGGCCACGAAGGCCGTGCCGGTGACCAGCAGCACCAGCAACATTGCAAGCTGGTTGTTGCGGGCGATGATATTGTACCAGTCGCGTAAGAGATCCATGTCGAACCCAGCCCCCGGAGCGCGATTGCGTTTCTTCTGAAACGCAATCACGCTCCAGATTCATATTTGTCGCTTTTTTGCCGGCCGAACTGGTGTCCACTTCGGCCGAAAATGCTTTGTATTGGCGCGGAGAATAGCGGGTGAACCCTTCAGGCGCAAAGCGGGGCGTCACGCCGGCCGGCCTTACGTGGGACCAGGGCACGCCGGCGTCATTGCGCTTTGGTGACGTCTATTACAGCCGTGGCGAGGGGCTCGCGGAGAAGCGCCATGTGTTCCTGGCGGGCTGCGGCCTGCCCGGGGCTTGGCGCGGCCTGGAAGCGTTCACCATCTGCGAGCTAGGGTTCGGCTCGGGGCTCAGCTTCCTCGCGACCGTGCGGCTGTGGGTTGAGACCGCCGCGCCCCACGCCCGGTTGAACTACCTGGCGGTGGAAGCCCACCCCCTCACCCCGGACGAACTCCAGCGCAGCCTGGCGCCCTGGACGGAACTCGCGCGGGAGGCCGATGCCTTGCTGGGGATTTACCCCGCGCCGTCACCCGGCTTCCACCGGCTTCATCTCGGCGGCGGGATCTCTCTGACGCTTCTCTACGGTGACGCCGCCGCCATGCTGTCCCAGACCCGCGCGCGGGTGGATGCCTGGTACCTGGACGGCTTCGCGCCCAGTAGGAACCCGGAGATGTGGTCGGTGAATGTGTTCCAAGAGATGGCGCGGCTGTCGCGACCGGGAGCGCACCTCGCCACTTACAGCGCCGCCGGCCAGGTACGCCGGGGCCTGCAAGACGCCGGCTTCACCGTGGAATTGGCCGCGGGGTTCGGGCGCAAGCGCGACATGGTCCGCGCGCGCTACACCGGCGGCGCGCGGACGGCACCGGCGCCCTGGTTCGCACCGGCGGCGCCAAGCGCCAGAGGGCGCGCGGCGATCGTCGGTGGCGGGATCGCGGGGACCGCGGTCGCGGCTGCGCTGGCACGCCGGGGGTGGGCCTGCACGCTGGTCGAGCGACGCGCGACACTCGCTGGCGCGGCCTCGGGGACACCCGCCGCCGTGGCGATGCCGCGGCTGACCGCGGGACATGCCATCGACGGCCGGATCCATGCGGCGGCCTGGCGATATGCCGCGCGAAGCTGGAACGACCGGACGTTTTATACGCCCTGCGGCGTGCTCCAACTGGCCACCGATGCCGCCGAAGCGGAACGGCTGGGCCTCATCGCCGATAGCGGCCCACTGCCGGCCTTGGAGTTTTTGTCGCGGGACGCGGCTTCCACGGCGGCCGGATGCGCGTTGCCGGTTCCTGCGCTGCTGTTTCCCAACGGCGGCCGGATCGATGCGCGCGCTTTGTGCGCGGCCGAGGCGCGCGGCGCGGATGTTCTTCTCGGCCGCGATGCGGCGGCGCTCGAACGCACCGGGAGTGGATGGCGTCTCTCGGACAACGGCGGCGCCATCTGCGATGCCGATGTAGTGGTGCTCGCCAACGCCGGCGCCGCCCGCGCGTTTTCAAGGAGCGCCTGGCTGCCGCTGGCAGCGCGTCACGGCCAGATCACCGCCGCGGCGCCATCCCTGGAAAGCGCGAAGCTGCGCTGCGTGCTGGCCTACGGCGGAACGCTCACGCCGGCGCGGGACGGTCTGCACCATGTCGGCGCGACCTTCAGCGCACCCGCGCCGGGCGCGGCGGAGGATGCGGTCAGCGGCGCGGACGATGCGCGCAATCTCGCGCAACTTGCTCAGGTGTTGCCGGGTCTGGCGCGGGGTCTGACGCCGTCCGCGTCCTGGGCCGGGGTCCGCTGGACCACATCCGATCATCTTCCGCTGGTGGGCCCGCTGGCCGACGCGGCGGCCTTCGCGCGCGATTACGCCCCGCTGCGGCACGGGCAGCATTGGGTGGACTATCCGCCGGCGGCCTATGAACCCGGGCTTTACGTCATGGCCGGCTTCGGCTCCCACGGCCTGGCCTTGGCGCCCCTCTGCGCCGAACTGCTCGCCAGCCACGTCACCGGGGAGCCTTGGCCCTTGGAACAGGATCTTGTGGCGGCCCTACACCCCAGCCGCTTCCTGCTCCGCGACCTCAAGCGCCCAAAATAAATGTACCCGGTACATTTTAAATTGTACCAGGTACATTTATCGGCGGGGGAAGGGAATTTAGGGCCAGAGCCGAATTTCAAGCTTCCATCTACGCTTGACGGGCATAATTGATGGTCGAAAGCTCGACCCTGACCTCAAATTCCCGAGACTTATCAGCTTTTTAGAAGAAAAGTCTTCTCCCATCCTTTCCGGGGCCGCCCTTTGGCGGTTTAGCCGTACGGGACGGGAGAAGAAAAAGCCTCAGCTGTCATCGGGGTAGGATCTGACTCGTGGACAACGACGAGCGAGGCCGGATCACAAAGTCTTCCTGAACACGGTCTCGAGGTTGGCATGTGCCTGTAAGGTTGCTACGCTCCTAAAAATGCGTGGGAAAAATTCCCACTAACAAGGTGAAGCCTAATGTAGCAATAGGGGCTTCGTCAATAAAAAAGTGGGAAAAATTCCCACAATCACCTATACCGTTGATATGCCGTCGTCAGAACCTGTCGCCGCGCCTCCCAAGACGCTTGTCGCCGCCGTCCGCGCGCTGCTGCGTCCGCTGGTGCGTTTGCTCATTTCAAAGGGAGTCGGCCTGCCCGCCTTCGTCGAGCTGGTGAAGGACGCTTATGTCGATGTGGCGGTGAACGAGTTTCCGGTCGGCAAGAAAAAACAGACCGACAGCCGCATCAGCCTGCTCACCGGCGTGCATCGCAAGGACGTCAAACGCCTGCGCACGCAGAAACGCCGCCCGATCACCGCGCCCAAGACCATCGGACTTGGCGCGCAGCTGGTGGCGCGCTGGGTGGGGTCAAAGGAAACCACTGATTCCAGCGGTCTTCCGCTGCCCCTGCCACGCCAGGCTTTGAGGCCCGGCCAACCGTCGTTCGATGCGCTGGTGGAGCAGGTGTCGAAGGATGTGCGCCCGCGCGCGGTGCTCGACGAGTGGATTCGCCTCGGAGTCGCGCGCCTGGATGACGACGGCAACGTGGTGCTCAACCAGCTCGCGTTCGTGCCGGAGAAGGGTTTCCAGGAAAAGGCGTTCTATTTCGGCCGCAACGTTCACGATCATTTAGCCGCCGGCGCCCACAATCTGCTCGGCGACGGACAACCCTTGCTCGACCGAAGCGTTCATTACAGCAACCTGACCCCCGAATCGGCGGACGCCCTCGCGGCGGCGGCGGAACGGAACGGGATGCAGGCCCTCCTGGCCTTGAACCGCATGGCGCTGGAGTTGTCCGCGAAAGATAAAGATCGCGCGGATGCGAACAAAAGGGTTAATTTCGGCTTGTACTTCTTCAAGGGTTCTACCCGTTTCAATGACTTAAGGCTCGACGGGGATACCTCTGAAGGCGACGCGGACGAGCAGTCTGAGGAGTAGGCCGGGCCGCAATCGTGCGGGCCGGTGGCAGGGGTTTCGATGAACGGGGCTGACGCCAAGCCGTTTGGGCTGAGCACGCTGCGGGCGACCGCGGCGGCGCTGACGCTCGCCCTGCTCGGGGCTTGCGCCGCGGCGCCGCAACAGGCGGCGCTGGACCCGAAGAACGGCGACGGCCTCGGCGGCACCGGAATTTCAAGCGGGGGCATTAAAACCGCGCAGGTCAACACGCGCGGCGACGGCATCGGCGGCACCGGCATTGGTACTGGTATCGTCGGCACGATCACCGGCTTCGGTTCGATCATCGTCAACGGCCTCGAACTCGAATTCAACACCTCGACCGCCGTGGTGTCCGACGGCCGCCCGGCGTCGCTGCAGGATCTGCGCATCGGCCAAGTGGTGCAGGGCATCGCGCGTACACGCGAGGGCAAACTCACCCTCGACACCCTCGATATCCAGCACGCCGTTACCGGCCCGATCTCGGCGATCGACCAGGCCACCCAGACCATGACGGTGCTCGGCCAGCGCGTGCGCCTGAACCTGGGCGGCGACAAGGCCGCGGCCGACGCCTTCAAGACCCTCCAGGCGGGCGACGTGGTCAGCGTCTCCGGCCAGCGCCTGGCCGACGGCACCATCATCGCCACCCGCGTCGACCAGAAGCATGACGACGGCCGCGTGATCGTGCGCGGCAATGTCGGCGCCCTCACCGCCACCTCGGTGCGCGTCGGCGAACTCGATGTGGCGCTTTCGCCCGACACGACGGTCTCGGCGCCGAAGGCTGGCGGCCGCGTGGTGATCTCGGGCCGCATGATCAACGGCCAGTTCGCGCCAGACGTGATCAACGGCGGCGACATGCTGCCGTTCGGCGCCACGGTCGCCGACGTATCGTTGGAAGCCTATGCCCCCGCCAACGCCGGCGGCAGCGGGCCCCTCAATGTCCATGGCGTGACCATCACCGGCGCTGCGTTGCCGCCCGGCACCGTCACCAACGACCGCATCATCGTCACCGGCAAGATCGACGGCCCGGACAAGATCGCCGCCGCCGCCATCGCCAAGGTGCGCACCCTGGTGACCGTGCTGCAGGCACAGGGCTCCGCGCGCCCCGCCGCCGTGCGCCCCGACACGCCGCGCTTCGAGCGCGTCAACCCGCCGCAGCGCCCCGAGCGCCCGCAGTCGGTCACGCCGCCGGTCATCGAACGGCCAGTGATCGAACGGCCGACCGCATAAAAGCGGGCCGCCTAACTTTTAGAAACCGCGAAACGTGATCGCGACACCGCCTCCGGCTGACGGGCTGTTGGGCGAGAATCCAGCCGTGCCGTAAACATTCGCCGACCAGCGGTCGGAGAACTTGTAGTTCAGATAGGCGGTGCCTTCCTGGGGCGTTTTAGCGCTGACCAGGGCCGCTTGCCGGATGTCGTAGGACACGCCGGCGGTGACGCGTTCATTCCAGGTGTACTGGGCGCCGACGCTGCCGTAGAGCACGTTGCGCAGCACATAGCCCACCGGGCTTCCGCTGAAGCGGTAACCAACCTGCATGAACGGGATCAGGTTGCCGATGGTCTTGGCGATATCCACCTGCCCGCCGCCGTCCCAGGCACCGGTGCCGAGACCCTTGGCGAAACTCGCGGTCGGCGCCTTCACGCGCGCCGTCAGGTCGACGAACCAGCCGCTCGCCCACAAGCTTTCGACCGAATAGGTGCCGAACAGGTGGAGATCGCCGATCCCGGACGCATGGCCCGAAGTGCGGATCCCGGCCGCGCCACCGGCGCCACCGGCGTCGAGCAGGATCGCTGGGCCGCTGATGCGCAGCCAGGACGCATCCGCGCGCAGGGTCCACGGGCCTTTGACCGCCTTGATGGAGAGCGGCAGGGAGAGGATTTCCGTCGGCTTGGCCGCGCCGTAAAGGCCCGAAGAGAAATCGAACCCGCTGCGGACGCTCAAGTCCCAGAAGGCGTCGGCGAAGGAATCCTGGGCAACGGCAGACCCGGGACTCAGCAACGCCAGCGCGACAACGGTTCTCCGCATTACGCCGCCGCACGCAAGGCGGCGACTTCCTCGCGCAACTGCTTGATCAGATCCTTGCACGCGGTGAGTTCTTTCTCTTCCTCGTCGAGCACCGCGTTGAAGGCCTGGATCTTGAGCGCGAGCGCGTCGATATCGTGACCGGCGCCTTCGATGCGGGCGGCATCGAGCACGATGTCGATCAGGCGCTCGGCCGCGTGCAGGCGGCCCCACAGGTAGTCGTTCTGCCGGTATTCAAGCGAGAAGAACGCGCCGAAATGATAAAACTTCACCCCGCGCAGGGTGGTGGCGGCGTCGCCCTTGCGCAGGGTCTGGGCATCTTCGGGGCTCAGACGATCGACGCGAATCTCGTCGAACTCGTCCAGGTCGCGCCAGTTGGTGATGGAGAACGTCAGAACGTCCCACACCGCGAAACCGATGTAGTGCTCGATCAACTCGCGGCGCGCGGGCCGGGGCAATGGGCCGCCGGTTCCCGGACCGTCGGTGCCGTCCACCAGGGCCACCAGCAAGGCATCGGTGCGCGGATTGTCGGCTTCCAGCGCGAGATCCTCGCTCAACAGCGCAAGCGCGTCGCCAATGGGTTTGACGAATTGCTGCGCGACCGCGTCCGGGTCGGCGGCCAGCGCCACGTCGGCGGTGATGGCTTCGGCGATGTTGCGCACGACGGTTTTGACCGCATCGATGGTGACCGAGGACAAGCCCGTGACCCCATTGGCCGCGGCGGCGCGGGCGGTCATCGGCTGCAACAGGCCGAGCGCGTCGTAGAGGCCGGCCTTGATCCGGTCCAGCCGTTCGGCCTTCAGCCCGGCAAAGGCCGGTTCGGCCAGGCGCGTATAAAGCTGGTTGACCGCGCGCACCACGAACCGGATGCGGCGCTGGCGGTAGCGCACGTCGAATCTGAGCAGGAATTTCACCCACGGCGGCGGCGCCTTGTTGAGGTCGGCGTCGGCGCCGTTGAGTTCGTCGTGCGACGGCGTGACGCCGGTCAACGCCGCCCAACGCTGGATGATGTTGATGATGCGCTGGGCTTCGATGCTGTCACGCCCGTAGCCGCAGATTTCCGCCACCACGGCCGCCACGTCCTCGATCACCGCGGTCAGTTTCAGGCGCAGGTAGCCCTCGTAGGCGAATCCGGTCTGGGCGCGGGCGCTGTTGTTGGCGAGTTGACGGAATTCGCCGATGCGCGCGCCGTCCAGCGGACCGTCGAGGGCGTTCCCCGCGACCGCCTCCGCGATGGCGCGAATATGCGTGCGCGCGCCCTCGACAACCATCTGCAGGCGGCGCACCTCGGAATTATGGGTGTTCACCCAGGCGAGGTCGTCGTGGATCGGCTCGTTGCGCGGGATGTCGGAGAGCGCACCCTTGAGCGTGGAGAAGAATCCGGGAGCGCCGCGGTTGGCGCGGTCGGCGGTGGTCTGCGGGTGCGGGTCGATATAGAGCAGGCGCCGGTCGACATGGCGATAAGCGGGACGCCCGCGGATGGCCTCGATGGCCTGGGCGAAGGGCTTGTTGTTGAGCACGCTGCCGTCGATGAAGGAGGCATCGGCCGGATTGGCGCGCGCGGTGAAATAGGCGCGGAAATTGCGGTACAGGAAATCCACGCGCGAACGCCACGACAAACCCTTCTCGGCGATAAGCTTGTCGATCTCGCGGAACTGCATCGGCGGGAACGCGCCGGGGAAGGACGATGTGGCGCGCGCGGCGAACACCAGCGCCGGCAGGCTTTCCCGGTCGAAATTCGTGGTCTCCTGCCCCTTCGGCCAGTGCCGGTAGGACATGCGCAAGACCTGGCGATGCTCGCGGTCGCTGATCAGCGGCGGGTCGTGGATGGGCGTGGCGGTGACATAGCCGTGGAAATCCGTGACGGTCACGAACAGGTCGAGGCGCAGGCCCGCGGGCAACAGCGAGCTTCCCGGCTCGATTGGATCGCCCATGGCGGCGAAGGCTTCATAGAAGACCTTGGTAAGGCCGTAGCCATCGAACGGCGGCTTGAACCAGCGCGAGCGCAGGAACATGGAGAGCTTCTGCTTCAGCTCGGCGTTGTCGTCGAGGTTCTTGCGGAAGCGCCATAAAATCGTCCAGACCACCGGCAGGAAGTACCACTTCCGCCACGGCCCGGCCTTGACGTAGTCGGGCATGAGCTGGGCGACATCGGAGTGTTTCAGCCAGAAATCGCGCAAGGGCTTGATGTCGAGGTCATGCGCCAGCGCGCGCGCCAGGATCACGCCGTTGATACCCCCGGCCGAGGCCCCGGCGATGATGTCCACCACCACGCGCAGGTCCAGCGTGCGCCCGATCAGGCGCAGCAGTTCGAAATACACGCGCTCCGTATCCACGGGGTCGCCGCGCTTGGCCGCGACGTCGTCATAGGTGGTGGAGGGGTGCTGGCGGTTGGTGAAGGTGTGGAAGTCGCGGGAAGCGCGGCTGAGTTTCAGGATTTCCTTGGTGATCCCGTGCATATAGACCGCCAGGGACACCCCGCCGTAACACACCAGCGCGAAGCGTAGCTCTTTCTCCTTCACGCGCGCTCCCCTTAGGATGGGCCCGGTTCCGAGCCGACGTTACCTTAGAGCGTGTCCAGGAAAAGCGGACGCCGGTTTTCCGGCCAGACACGCGGCAAAACAATACGCTAGGGCAGGACGATGAATAGTCGTCCCGCCCTAGGATACGTACCCGCGTGTAGCGGTCAAAAGACTAATTTGCGGCAGGCAGCTTGCCGAAGGCTATTCGGCCGGCTGGTGCCCGTGGTCCGTGGAGTGACCGCCGCTGCCTTTCGGGAACTGGGCTTCCTGGTCGGCGAGTTCGGCCGCGATGCGGCCGGGCGAACCGGTGCGCCGCGCCATCAGCATGTAGAAGGTCGGCACCACGAACAGGGTGATCAGGGTGGCGAAAGACACACCGGTGGCGATCACCACGCCGATGGGACGGCGGCTTTCGGCGCCGGCGCCATGGGCGAACACCAGGGGCATGGCGCCCATGACGGTCGCGAGCGCGGTCATGACGATGGGACGGAATCGGGTCAGCGCCGCCTCGACCACCGCCGCGCGGAACTGGCGGCCCTGGTCGCGCAACTGGTTGGTGAATTCGACGATCAGAATCCCGTTTTTGGCGGCCAATCCCACCAGCACGATGATCCCGATCTGCGAATACAGGTTCATACTCTGGCCGAACAGCAATAACCCGGCCAATGCCCCTGTCATCGCCAACGGCACCGTCATCATGATGACCACGGGATGCAGGAAACTCTCGAACTGCGCCGCCAACACCAGGAACACCACCACGAGGGCCAAGGCGAAGCTGAAATAGATCGCGGTCGAGTTGTCCTTGAAGTCGCCGGCTTCGCCGCGCCACACCAGCACGGCTTCGGGCGGCAGCTTTTCCGCGGCGACCCTCTCGACTTCCTTGATCACGTCGCCGAGCAGGGTTTCCGGCTTCGGGAACATGAACAGCTGGATGTTGCGGCGACGGTTCAAGCGGTTGAGGCCGTTGACGTAGGAGCCTTCCTCCATGGTCACGACGCTCGACAGCGGGATCAGCTGGCGGGTGGTGTCCGAGCGCACGTAGATGTTGGAGACGTCGGTGGGCGTACGGCGGTCGTCGATCTGGCCTTGCAGGATAACGTCGTACTGCTCGCCTTTGTCGACGAAGGTGGTGACCTTGCGCGAGCCCAGCATGGCGGCCAGGGTCTGGCCGATCGTGTTGATGGAAACACCCAGATCGCCCGCGCGGTTGCGGTCGATGCGAATCAGCACCTGGGGCGTGGTCTCAACGAAATTGTTGCGCACCTGGTTGAACATCGGATTGCCGGTCAGCGAATCCATCATGATGTCGCGCCATTTGCGCAGCTGGTCGTAGTCCTGGCCGGCGATCGAGACGTTGATGGAACCGCCGCCGCCACCGCCGCCGCCGCCACCGCCACCGGTGCGCCCCAAGCCTTGCGGGAACGACGCCGCCACCTGCGCGCCCGCGATCTGCGACAGCTTCGGGCCGAGCTCGCGGATGATATCCGCGACCGGACGGTGCTTGGGGTCGCTCCAGTCGGGCGTGATGACCGTGATGAAACCGCCGCCGTTGCGGCCGCCTTCGAGCACCTTGGTGACCTCGCCCGAGGCGCGATAGGGCGCCAGGATCGCAGCCGCCTGGCGCATCATGCGGTCGCCGTAGTCGGTGGTGGCGCCTTCGGGCCCGCGGACGCCGACGTTGAAATAGCCGCGGTCTTCACGCGGCGTGAATTCCTGCGGAATGAAGCCGAACATCATTCCCGCCGCGAGGACGACGGCGCCGAACACGCCAACCACGAACCAGGGGCGATCCAGCGCGCGGTTCAGGGTCCGGGCGTAAGCCGCCTTGAGGCGTTCGAACAGCGCATAGGCGATTTTCGACAGCCGGCTTTCGTCCAGCGCCGGCGTGAGGATCTTGCTGCACATCACCGGCGTGAGCGTCAGCGAGACGAACATCGAGAACAGCACCGCGACCGCCATGGCCACGGCGAATTCCTTGAACAGGGCGCCGGCCGAGCCCTTGAGCAGGGCGATCGGAACGAAGGTCGCGGCCAGGACCGTGCTGGTGGCCACCACGGCGGCGCCGACCTGGCTCGCGCCGCGTTGCGCGGCCAGCAGCGGCGGCTCGCCCTCGTGCATGCGGCGATGGATGTTTTCGAGCATGATGATGGCGTCGTCGACCACCAGGCCGATCGCGAGCACCATCGCGAGCAGGGTCAGGATGTTGATGGAGAAGCCCACCGGCCACAGGATGATGGCGGACGCCACCAGCGAAATAGGCACGGTCACGGCCGGAATCACCGCGGCGCGTACCGTGCCCAGGAACAGGTAGATCACGATCATCACCAGCGCCGCCGCCACGAGCATGGCGATGGTCACTTCCTTGAGCGCGACCTCGATGTAGGTCGAGGTGTCCTGGGTGATCTCGAACTTCACGTCCTGCGGCAGGATGCCGCGGATCGACTCCACTTCGGCGCGCAGCTGCTTGGCGACGTCGAGGGTCGAGGCGCCGGGCTGCTTGATGACTTCCATGCGGATGCCGTATTCGCCGTTGGCGCGGGAGATCGAATTGACGTCAACCGGCCCCAGCTCCACCGTGGCAACCTCACCCAGGCGGATCAGGTAGTTGTTGGGGCCGCGCCCCACCACCATGTTGGCGAAATCGTCCGAGGTCTGGAATGCGCGGATCGTGCGCATCGTGAAGTTGCGGTCCTTGGACTCGATCTGCCCGGCGCCGAGCTCGACGTTCTCGCGGCGGATCGCGGTCTCGATATCGGCCTCGGTCAATCCGCGCGCCGCCATGGCGCGGCGGTCGAGCCACACACGCATCGCCTTCTTGCGGTCGCCCTGCAGGTTGATCAGCGCGACCCCATCCAGCGAGGTCAGGCGCGGCTGGATGGTGAGCACCGCGTAGTCGGTCAGTTCCAGGGCGCTGCGGGTGGGCGACGCCAGGGTGATGAACATCATCGGGTCGGAGTCGGAATCCGCCTTGGCGATCACCGGCGGCTGGGCATCGACCGGCAGGCGGTTGAGAACCTTGCTGACCTGGTCGCGGATGTCGTTGGTTGCGTCCTCGATCTTGCGCGTCTCGACGAATTCGAGATTGACGTTCCCGAAGTTGTCGCGGGACATGGAGTTGATGGTCTTGATGCCCGAGATGCCGCTGATCTGGTCCTCGATGATCTTCACGACCTTCGATTCCATGACCTCGGCGGCCGCGCCCGGATAGAACACGCTGACCGAGACGTTGGGGCGGTCGATGTTCGGGCTCTCGCGCACCGGCATCTCGAATACCGCATAGACACCGAACACGACCAGCAGGATGGACGCGACGATGGCGACGACGGGACGGCGGACGGAAAAATCGGAGATGACCATGGCGGCCTTCTACTCCGTATTTGGCGTTAGCTCGGGCTCGGACGCGCCATGCTCTGGCGTGCGGCCTCGGAGGCGGGATCGGCCTCGCCCTTGAGCTCATTCGCGTTGATGATATTGACCTTGGTGCCGTTGCGCATGTCCTGCATGCCTTCCTTCAGCACCAGGTCGCCTTCCTTGACGCCCTTGACGATCTCGACCGCGCCGTTGCGGCGCGTGCCGATGGTCACGGCAACGCGCGACGCGACGCTGTCGGGACCGACCACGTACAGGTACTGCATGCCGTTTTCCGGCACCACGGACGCCTCGGACACCATCAGCGCCTCGCGCGGAGAACTGACCAGGTCGACGATCATCAGCATGCCTGGACGCAGGCGCAGGTCGTCGTTCTGCACCAGCGCGCGCACGTTGACCGAACGGGTGACGGGATCGACGCGGGCGTCGACCGAGACCACCTTGCCCTTGAACACCGCGCCCCGGTAGGCGCTGGCGCTGGCGTCGACCTCGAGGCCGGGATGCAGCGAAGCGAGGAAGGTCTCGGGGATGGCGAAGTCGAGCTTCACCACCGAGATGTCGTCGAGCGTCGCGACCGCGGTGCCGGGCGTCACCAGGGCGCCGACCGAAATGCGCCGGGTGCCGACGATGCCGGAGAACGGCGCGATGATGCGCCGGTCGGTGGCGCGGGCGCGCGCCGAGGCGACATTGGCTTCGGCCTTTTTGACCGCGGCGGTCTGGTCGTCGAGCTTTGACAGCGCGATGTTGTTGCTGGTGGCCAGCGACTGAATGCGCGTGAGTTCTTTCTTCTGCTGTTCGAGGTTGGCGAGCTCGACGTTGAGCGCGGAATCCTCGATGCCGGAATCGATCGCGGCCATCTCCTCGCCCTTCTTGACGGTCTGGCCGTCGTCGAAGGCGATGACGCGCATAATGCCCTGGGTCTTGGCGGTGACGGTCACCGACTCATTGGCGTAGATGGTGCCGATGGCCTCGATGCGGTCGCCGATGGCTTCACGGTAAACTTTTTCCGCGATCACGGTGCGCGCGCCGCCACCCGGGCCGCGGCCGCCGGGACCACGCACCTGGCCGCCGCCCGGACCACCGGATTGACCGCTCCCTTGGGCTTGCGGTGCGCCGTCGGGCTTGTGCGCGAGCAACCGCCAACCGCCGAACGCCACGGCAAGCACCGCGACACCGGCAATCACAAATTTGATTTGAGACGTCGTCATCCCCATCCGGCCACAAAATCGTTCCGTGCCGGTGGTAAGATACCCGCTACAACGCATCCTCGTGGTTGCGGCGCAAGGTATCTGTCGGCAGGGCGTTATACACAGGGCCCAAAATCGAAGCCACAAACATCCGTGTAACCTTCTGCAACACTTTAGCAGTTTGGCTTTCAATCCGCTCTGAATCGCCACCCGTGGGCGGCCCAAACACCTCACATTGTGGCGCAACTTCAGGTGGTAAGCTTTCAGGCGGTGGTTACCGCCGGGACAAACTGCCGTAAGTAACGGGAAAGCTTGTGTTTTCGGGCTTTTATACGCCGGATACGGGTGTCTCCGGCCGGCGGGGCCAGGGGTACGCGGGATCTGATGCAAACGCCTGTCCGGAATTTTTCCCAAAAGCAGCGGCCGGGCGGCATTTGGCGCAAAAAAATACCCCGCCCTCTTGGCAGGGGCGGGGCATCGAGTTGTGGGTAATGGAACTTGTCTGTGCCGTCCGTCGCAGGTCCGGCACGGCGCTGTTTGTGCCACGGCCCTCCCGCCCTGCGACCTGCGAGAATTGACAGGTCGAGGCCAAAACCACCCTGTCAATTCAGACAGGGCGGCGCGGTCAACTCACGCGAACAGTTTGAAGTCCTCGGTGGCCTTTACCAAGGCGGCGCGGATGCCGGGTTCCATCGAGGAGTGCCCGGCGTCGGCCACGATGCGGTACTGCGCGCCGGGCCAGGCACGCGCGAGCCGGTCCGCCGCGGCGATCGGACACACCATGTCGTAGCGCCCCTGCACGATCACCGCCGGATGCTTGGCCAGCCTGTCCATGCCCGCGAGCAGCGCGCCCGGCGCGAGGAAACCGCGATTGACCATGTAGTGCGCCTCGATCCGCGCCATGGCCAGAGCGCCGCTGTAGAACGGATCGCTGGCGTCGCCGCGCGCGCGGCCCGGCGGAATCAGCCGCGAGCAGGCGTTCTCGTAAGCGCACCAAGCCGCCGCCGCGGGTTTGTGAACGGCGGGATCGGCATCGATCAGGCGGCGATAATAGGCCTGAAGCATGTTGCCGTGCTCGGCGGCCGGAATGGCGGCCGCGAACGCCCGGTAGGCTTCGGGGAAGAACCGCCCCATGCCCTGGCCGGGCGCGCCGATGAACCAATCGACCTCGTCATCGCTGAACAGAAAGACACCACGCAGGATAAAGCCCGTGCAGCGCTCGGGGTGCGCCTGGCCATAGGCGAGCGCCAGGGTCGAACCCCAGGAGCCGCCGAACACGGTCCAGCGCTCGATGGCGAGATGGACGCGCAAGGCTTCCATGTCGGCGATCAGATGTTGGGTGGTGTTGTCGGTGACGCAGGCCTCGGGCGTGGAGCGGCCCGCGCCGCGCTGGTCGAACAGGATGATGCGGTAGCACGCGGGATCGAAGAACCGCCGGTACGCCGGCGCGGTGCCGGCGCCGGGCCCGCCGTGCAGGAACACCACCGGCGTGCCCTTGGGGTTGCCCGACTGTTCCCAATAGATCCGGTGCGGCGCCCCGACGTCGATCATCCCCGTCGCATAGGCATCGAGCGGCGCGAACAACGGGTGATCGTCGCTCCGCGCTTCACCGCGCGTTTGGGGCCGTGTCGCGCTTCCGGGATGTTCCAAGGCGGCGATGACTCTGTCTCCTGCGTTCCGGCGTTGAATTTAACCGCGACAGGGGCCGGATATCGACTTGAATTTGGCCCCTCGCTCCCATGACTTTTGCGCCTTGCACTTTAAAGGATCGGCGCGTGTCCGGACGGCCCGCGCGCGAATGCGCGCTTCCATTTAGGTTGCCGGCCATTGGCCGGCGGGCGGGTTGCCACTTTTCCTGGACACGCTTTATGGTGCCTCGCGTTTTGGCCGCTTCCGGCCGCACGAATGGACTTCATGGCGATTCTTTTCCTGATCGTGTTCCTGGACCTGGTGGGCTTCGGCCTCGTGATCCCGCTGCTGCCGTTCTATGTGCAGCGGGTGGGCGAAGGGCCCGAGGTCATCACGGCCGTCCTCGGCCTTTATTCCCTGGCGCAGTTCGTGGCGGCGCCGGTTTGGGGCCGCCTCAGCGACACCTATGGCCGCAAGCCGATCCTGGTGGCCACCAGTTTCGGTTACGCCGGCTCCTTCCTGTTACTGGCCGCGGCGGACACGCTGCCGCTGCTGATCGCCGCGCGTGCCTTCGGCGGACTGATGGCCGGCAACCTTGCCGCCGCGCAAGCCTATGTCAGCGACGTCACCACGCCCGAAAACCGCGCCAAGGGCATGGGGCTGATCGGCGCGGCCTTCGGGCTCGGCTTTGTGTTCGGCCCCGCCATCGGCGGCATCCTCGGCGGCGACGATCCCACCACCGCCAACTACGTCACGCCCGCGCTCGCCGCCGCCGCCCTCACCGTCATCGCCGCCGTCGGCGCCATGCTGTTCCTGAAGGAGAGCCTGGATCCCGCGCGGCGCGGAGCCACCGTCGCGCGCGGCTATCTGCGCTTCGACCTGATGACCGTGCCGCTGGCGATGTTGATCGCCAGCGGATTCCTGGTGATCGGCGGCTGGGCGCAGTTCGAAACCATCTTCGGCCTGTGGGCCAACGCGGTGATGGATTACGGCCCGCGCCGCGTGGGCTTCGTGATGACCTTCATGGCGGTGGTCAGCGCGATCATCCAGGCCGGGCTGATCGGCCCCCTCACGCGCCGCGTCGCGGAAGCCCGCATCGCGGGGGCAAGCCTGGTGATCCTGGCGGGCGGCTACCTGCTGCTGGCCGGCGCGGATCGCCTGCCGCTTCTGCTCGCGGCCGCTACCTTGCTCGCCATCGGCACGGCGTTGTTCACGCCGACGCTCTCCAGCCTGATTTCCAAACAGGCCGGCGCCGGCGATCAGGGCGCGGTGCTGGGCGCATATCAAAGCGCCACCGCGTTGGCGCGCTTCGCCGGACCGGCCGTGGCGGGCTCGGTTTATGCCGGCTTCAGCCGGTCCGCGCCGTTCGTGCTGGCGGCGATCCTGGCGATTCCCGCCGCCGGGCTGCTGGCCGGCACGGCCCAATCACGGTTTTCCAAGTAATTCCATGGCCTTATCCCCCACCCACTGCACGCCAAGGCCCTTGACGGCGGGCTTCGCACACCCGAAATAGAAGGGGTCATGCGCCGATCACGGGCATGGCGGACGTTCTCGCTCTCGGAGGAGACACGAAGGTGACCAGGGTATCCGTTTTCTCGAGCCCGCTTCTGCTGGGCTTCGATCACATTGAGCGCGTGCTCGATCGCGTCAATAAGACCGCCGCCGAAGGCTATCCGCCCTACAACATCGAACAGACCGGTGAGCACCGCCTGCGCATCACGCTGGCTGTGGCCGGATTCTCGGAAGAAGACCTCGGCGTCAGCGTCGAGGACAACCAGCTCGTCATCCGCGGCAAGCAGCAGGACGACAGCGCCAACCGTGTGTACCTGCACCGCGGCATCGCCGCCCGGCAGTTCACCCGCAGCTTCGTGCTGGCCGAGGGCATCGAGGTGCGCGGTGCCGAGATCGTGAACGGGCTTTTGCATGTGGACCTTGAACGCCCGGTCCCGCAACCCAAAGTGACTCAGATCGAAATCAAGAGTGCCGCCAAGAAGAAGCCTGCTTTGCGCACAATTGACGTGGATCCACATCGTTAGCCTGCGGTGCTCCGCACCGGCGCCAATTGTGGCAGCTAAAAGACCCTGAAAAAGACACAAGAAAGCCCTGGGCAGTCGCCATATTGGGACTGTCCGATACGATCGCTCATAGGAGGATCAGATGATCGACAGAAAGAACGACACGGATTTTGACGAGCTCGAAGAGATCGCGTCGGATGACACCGACGAGGAAGAAGCCGGGCCGGACGTGCAGACCGCACTGACCAACGCCGTCGCTTCCACCCCGGTCGATTTCGCCCGCCTCGGCATCACCCAGATGGCCTACATCCGCGAGACGGTGGTGAACGACATGCCCATGTGGGGCATCTTCTCTGCCGCCGGCGACCCCCTGGGCGCCGCGACGAGCTTCGACCAGGCCTGGGCCGCCGTGCAGCAGCACGACCTGAGACCGATGCGCGTGCACTAAACGCCCCGCGCAGCCTCTAAACGAGCTGGCGCCTCCGGTGCGAAAGCATCGGAGGCGTTTTGCTGTGCGCGGCACGGCTGTGTTATAAGTCCCGCGCCTGCACTTTATGTCTGGGCAAGTCCCCGTAGCTCAGCTGGATAGAGCACCAGATTCCTAATCTGGGGGTCGTGCGTTCAAATCGCGCCGGGGACGCCAATCCTGCATATAAACGGGAACCGTATTGCTTGGCTTTTTGGCGGTCCCTTCGACGGCTTTAGCCGCCGCCCGCTTAGAGCCGGTGATAATGATCTCCCCGTCGGTCACCTCGACGGCATCTATGAACATCTGCAGATAAACCTTCCTTAGCTGGAATTCCCCGTGACGCAGGAGGTTCGATAAGTACTCGGTAGTCTTGACTATTTCCTGTGACGACACCGGGCGGTCATTGGCGGCGGCACGCTTTTGCAGGCTGCGCTTTGTGTCCCTAGCTTCCCCAAGGCTCATCTCAAGTGAATGGATACGTTCGCGCACTCTGTTGGGCGCGACCCCTTCTTCGATCGCTTTGACTAATCTATCGAGGCTGGACGTTAGCTCTCGTTCCCGAGCGACGACCTCGCGCAACTGGGTTGAAAGTCCGCCGTGCGCTTGCTTCTCGTCCCGACGTACTTCCCGCACGAGTTCAGCCACCCTATCCGGTGCCAGCACTCGTGCGAGAAGCGTGTCGGTCACGAGATCATCAAGCTTAGGCATGGGTAGGACATTGCCCTTGCACCTTACCGCACCAACGCGCGCTCGCCCGCTACAGGCGTAATACCGGTAACGCCCGCTCTTGCCAGCGCGAAGCGTCATAGTGGAGCCGCACGATCCGCACTTAACCAACCCTTGGAGAAGAATTGCATTGGTAACAGTCCGAGAAGGGTTCTTCCTCGGATTACGGTCGGTAAGACGTTTCTGCACTGCCTGAAAGGCGGCGCGATCAATCAAGGTCGGGCATGAGAGCCCTATCCACTTGTCGCGCGCTTTCTGGATTTTGCCTTTACTGTCTTTGCGATTGAAGTAGTGGGTTCCGATATATGCCGTGTTCCGCAGAACCTTATGGACGAACTGAATGTTGAACGGTTTACCATTGCGCTGCCGCCGGGCCCTTCCATTGAGGTGGTTGACAATGTGCTTTATCCCCATCGGCCCGCTGCGGCCCGTGCCGCTGAGATACAGCCTGAAGACATCACGCACGGTAGCAGCCTCGCCGTTGTGAACTGCCAGCTTCTTCTTGGTCTTATGCCCACGCTTCTCGGCGTCCACCACCTTGTAGCCGAATGGCGGGTGCGAGCCATTCCAGAAGCCTTGGCGAGCGTTCTCTTCCATTGCCCGCAATGTGTGCTTGGCGATCTCCTTGCTTTGGTACTCATCCATCATCTGCATTACCTGGCGCATGAACTCGCCTTGTGGTCCGTCATTGACCTCCTGCGTCATCGATACGACCTTCACGCCCTGCTTTGCCAACTGGTGTATTACCAATTCACTTCCTAAAAGATCGCGGGCAAAGCGCGAGTAACTGTGGATGACAATGATCTCAAACGGGAGAGGACGCTTGCGCGCGTCCGAGAGCATTTTCTGAAAGATGGGACGATCAGTGGTCGTAGCGCTGGCTCCCGGCTCCACATATTCCTCGACCACTTGCCAACCCTTGGCTTTGCAGTGTGCCCGAAGCTGACTTCTCTGGTCTGGGATAGATAAGTCCTGCTCGGCCTGCTTCTTAGTGCTGACCCGCAAATACAGTGCTGCTCTCGTGCTCATAGCGCTGCTCTCCCATCGTTATCGATCGCGGTATCGTTGGAGAGAAATTCTGACAAACCCGGCCCAAGGAGAGCAATTTCATTGTCGAGAATTGGAACTGGATTTGGCATGGAGATGTTCACGCGCATTTCAATTTCGACTTGGGAAAAGGGTTGCGGGACAAACGGCTGAGACGGCCAGCGGCGTCGAAGTCCACCGACGTGAACTGTGGATGAGGGGGCAACCGATCCAGTTGGGGCATTTTCATGCACCAAATTCGTTGCGGCCTCGTTTGGGCTACCAGATAGCAGCAGACGGTGAGTTGCGCTTTTACGGTCCTGATTTGTGCCACCTAGCGGGGCTTCAGCGGCAACCAGCGACTTGGGATGAGAGAACCTGATACGGAGCGGCATGGCACAACCCTCATAGAGCCGAGAAGAAGTCGAGGTGCCGCGCAAGCCATAACGCGGCATTGCGATAGCGGTGTGTGGTTGCGCTTCGACCGCGCCCTTGAAATTGAAGCACACCTCTTGCGCGCAAACGATCAAGAACATCGGCTGCCTGGTTGTTTAGTATCGCGTCATTTCGAGCAATGATTTCAAGCAGCTCCAATGCGAGGTGAATGTCTCTGGTCGCGCTTGCAAATTGTGCAAACATCTCCGCAGGCGTCTCTCGTAGTACCGCCAACGCGGAACTATGCCTGACCGACCGAGGAAGGAGTTGGAGAGCATCGTTGACCTGCGACGCCGCAACTAGCGCAATTGGATGAAAAAGATCTGCGAAACTTTCGCCGCCTTCAAAGAGACGCCGAGACGCTGACCTCCGTTCTGAATGGCGGAGGACGGCACGCAATCCATCTTCATGGAATTGCGCTTCTATACGTACTCGTCGGTTTGTTTTCGGATATGCCTTATAGCGTTCTCCCTCACGCCGATACCCCGACACCATCGTCACGTCTTCATGTGTCTCGACAGTTTGCACGGTGCTGGCATATGCGCTTTCGATCTGATGCTGAAAGAGGCGCCTAAATGGACGCTTGAGGCTATCGACAACCGCTCGCGGGCATTCGGAAGCCATGTCGAAGGCAACCTCAAGGCCACAGAGTGTTGTTTCTTGAGGAAGCGCAAGGCTGGGTTGATCCATGTTTTCGGCGATCGCCGTGACAAGAGAGGCGATCTGCTGTTGTATCCGTTGAATTAGGCCATCTACCGTATAAACGACGCCGGTATTATCGCGCGATGCGACGTTATCCGGCAGGAAGTTTGTTCGCTCACGCAGAGGGCGCTCCCGAGTGCTAAATCGGCGCGCGTTCCAAAGATTGGCGAGAGGATTAAGTGTAACGCGACACCGAATAACTCCCCTTGCTGTGCCCGTTATGACGAAGTTTGCGGGGGCCGTATCGCCTTGAAGCAGCCCTTGGAGGCCCCAGGGCTTTCTAAGACGGCGCAAGCCTATCTCGGCGGATGAGCCAGCCGCCCTGAACATGCGGAAGGGACGTGGCGGCGTTAAAGCAAAGGTGCAATTGATAATGACGCCATCTGGGACCGCATCTAGGTGTGTGAGTGGCAGCATTAGGTTCGGCAACGGCATATGACCCTCCTTATCCAATAAAGGCGTCGTCCGGTGCAGACGTGCTGCTACATGGCCGACGCAGAGGGCCGCATAGGAAACTGTTCGATGCCGTAAATCGTGTACGTGTTATTGCAGGTGATACTGCAAAGCTTTGTCCACTTCGCTGAAAATGCGGCGGGGGCTTAGAACGGGTAGTGTGCCGCCACTTATTTCTTTGAGATACCGCACACGCCGTCGAAGCGTTCCCAAGAGCAGCATTAGCCGTCCATCTTCGTCGCGCGATGGTTCGTATCCTTCATCAGGATTGTCGGCGCGGCTACCAAGCCGGAAGTAGTTCTCGACCAATGGCAGCAGCGGCCTCCAAGTGCGCTTATGTACTTTTCCGTCGCCGATCTTGAGCATGAAGCCGACGACAAGCATTGTTTTCAATCTTTCAATGCCGTCTTCCGTATTGGTTTCATTGCGAAGGTCCTCCGGCGTGGTCGCGTTATGAGCAATTTGGGCCGCAACGCGATAAGCTCGACTGAATTTCATGTTTCGCCGAACGCGCCGGGCTGCGATCAAGGATTGTTCCCGCGTCTTGTTTGCGCGATACGACTGAAGTATGCGTAGACCGATAATCAGTGCGGCGATGTCAATGGGCCTCACGCCCCGCGCGGACAACTCTACCGAGGCGTCGTGAAATAGGCGACGTACGCCCGAATGCGTTTGGAGGTCACTCCAAAAGACCCCGCAGAACTTCAGCAATCCTTTCGGGAACGAGGAGGGGCTACTTGCCATTGGGCGATCATTGAAAAGTTGCCCGCCATTTATATGACTTGGGCTATGAGTGGGGGTCTAGGGCCTGCTCTCAGTTTTCCGAAAACGGATATACCGCAATAGTGATTGGTTCGTCCGCCCCAATGTACGGTGCCTATTGCGGCGGTGAGTTGGTTTGCAGACGTTTGCAAAGGCGTATGCCGTCCGATTTCACCTGGGATGATCATGAGCCATTTCTAACGCCTTTGACCGCAGTCCGAACGGCGGTGATTTCGAAGCTGTGATAGCGACTTACCGAATACCTGCGTGCGCTATTTCTTACGCCTAAAGGGGCGGGAAAGCATGGTGATCAGATGAATAGTACAAATCTGATAGAGGCCGTGCGCCCCCATATTCCGCTCCTAGCCTAGACGGCCTCGATATCAATCCTATGCAGTACTCTAGCGACCGTGGACGCATGCCACATGCCGCCCCGAGCAGTAGCAATTCCACGAGCGTTGAGGGCTTCGGCAAGACCGATATGGGTACCGATGCCCGCGCGCTGTAGCTCCTGGATTACAGGGGCTAACGTCAGCGCGCGTTCAGTTGCGTCGCCCCGTTGCGCATCACGTCCGCGCGCTTGCGCGCTCGCGAGGTTAGTCCTGTTACCCAGGACGGCTCCGCGTGATCGCTTAGCCCGCAAGGCCGATCTAGTTCTCTCCGAAATTAAGTTGCGTTCTTTCTCCGCAAGTGCGGCGTAGAGGTGGAGCATGAATGCATCCACATCCGGCCCGAGTTCGGCGACGATGAAGGGAACCTTTCGAACCATCAGGCCGGATATGAATGCGACATCGCGGGATAGCCGGTCCAGCTTGGCAACGACTATGGCGCAGCCTCGGCGCTTGGCGTCGGAAAGTGCGTCGCGAAGCTGGGGACGGGCTTCAATTGCATCACTGCCCGCTCCTGTTTCGACCTCTTCGTAGGTCTTGCATACGTCGAAGCCGAATTGTTCGCAGAAGGACTTTATACGCTCTCGCTGAGCCTCAATTCCAAGGCCCGATTGGCCCTGGCGACGTGTTGAGACGCGGACGTATCCGACAATGGGTTTCATGCTTACCAACCGAAAACGTTCGTTTAGGGTTGGTAATCCTGTTCTGGGTGCTTCTCCCCAAGCAATCCAAACCGATAGGCCGGGCTTACATGGCTGCTATACAGCGGCCACATAAACCCAAATTGCATCCGAACATTGTCAATCGGGGAAATGCCTCGGCATTAGCCGACCATATACTGTTTTGTAGAACTAGGTTCCCGAACGATTGCACGGTCGGCCTTCAACGAGGCTCTAACCGTGGCACGCCCTTACCAGCAGGACCAAGAATACCATTAGCCAAACTAGCCCAGCCAAATTTGGCAATCGAGTTTGACTATACTGCCTGTGTGCCATGTAGGCCCTCACTTGCGTGCAGGCGGTGCGTCTCGTTGAAGCCACGCGAAGATAACTTGATTGACATCGTGGACTGCGATCAAGCGCCAGCCCTTCGCGTAAAGCTCCTGAAGACCGCCGACATAGTTAGTTATGTGTTCTCCGGTCGGGCCTGTTGGACCGACCCCGTCATAGCACATCAGTGGGCCATCAGCAGTTGTCGGCCCAAGTATCTTGTTGGGCGGATAATCAGCCGGCAAGTCGGACTTAAGTGCGATACCTCGACATACACTAATTTCGGCCGCTTGAGCCGAGAGTGAAACAAGAAGAGATAGAACGACCGTCAGACCACGCATGACATTTTCTCCTTCCAACACTGTAGGGCATTCGCAAAGCGGGGTTCCTCTTTGCAAATGTTTGCAAGCGGAGCCGCAACTGCACTTTGTTGAGTATATCGAGTAGGCGGCGATCCTAAGGCTCAGGCGGCGGATTGAATTTCCGAAAAGCCCTTAAGATGGGGCTTTGAACTTGCGTGGGCTAGGACGAAATCTTTCAAGTTGCTCTCGCTTGCTTTGAATTCGGTATCCGTAAGCCGGCCCCGAAATAATTCGTACCGCAGCCAAATTTGATAGGTATTCAACACATCTGTTTCGCAATAGTCGGCGATCTCTTTGATCCGGCCATTCTGAAAATAGGTCGCCACCTCGCTTCCATCTATCTCTGCCGGTTTACCGGAGAGCCCGAGCGCAATGCTAATCTCGTGCATTGTGGCCTTGCCGTTGGGCGTGAACGATGCCAGAGCATCACAAAGGTCGAGCGCGTCATCGGAATAGCGATTGAAGTAAGGCCTGGCCGACAAACCTGGCGCAGAAACCCCATTAATCATTGCGCGATACCTAATAACCGGAAGATCAAAGCTGTGACCGTTAAAGGTCACCAGTTGAGGATGCAGCTGAGCAATACGGTCAACGAAAGCGGTGATAAGCGCTTTTTCTGTGCGCTCGCCGATATGCGGGGCACCGATAGCATCCACCGTCCAGACATCGGTTTCTCTGTGCGCGATAAGCGCTCCAATGCACACGATGGAATGATACGGAAGCTTTGGAAATTTCGCCCCTAATGCTTCTCGAATTGTTTGATCATCCTTGCCCGCGAGATCGTTTGCAGCGCCCCAACGGGCGAGATCCGGAACGGTCTCGATATCCCAAACGATCACATACTGAACCATTATCGCCCCCTAGTTTCAAAAAGGGATCACGTCGTCATACCATTCCAACCAACTGTCATCGACTTTTTCACCAACCTCCTTGCGTCGTTTTAGAAAGTTGATGGCCTCTGGTATGGACAGGCCTTCATTTATTGGCCATGCAATATCTCTTTGATCACTCTTGGAAAAAACGACGAGCAAGATCATATCGGTCTCGATAAACCACACTTCGCGCATTTCGCCGTATGGATCAGGATGGCGAAAATCAGAGCGGCGCCTGGGGTAAAGTCCGGCAAAAATGTGAATGCCGCTCGCCGCCAACGTCGAAAACCGCTCGCCGATCTTGCCCATCATCTTCACTCGACCGGACGCGAGGCGAATATCTGACAAGTTGTCTTCGTCCCGTTTCGACTGGCGCACCTCTCCCACGCTTTCGATGAGCTCTGAAATTTCATTTGCGGTTTTTTCATTCAGGTCGAAATCACATTCGACTTCTATTCGAGGCAAGGTGGCCTCAGTAGCGCGATCAATGAGCATTGCAGCGCGCGGTATAGCCACCAGACGGAGCACCTTGGAAGGCGCAGGAACTCGACCCTCGCTTTCGTGCGATCCACCTGCCGGAAGCGTTACTTCAGCTTCCGGCACTTTTAGCGCCTGAGCGATTGCGTTCAGGGAGCGGGCACGAATTGGTTCCCCCCGCTCGGCGCGCTCCAATGTCCGGAGGGCGATTTCGGGGTTGCGGGCCAACAGCTCTTTTCTCGTGGAAAATCCCTTCCGATTTCGAAGTTCGATCAGTTTCTTGCCGTCTGGTTTCACGGTGCCCATGGCGTTGCTCCAGTTGAATGTTGGGGGTTATACAGGGCGCAAACCGCCAACGCACCGCCAATAATCCGCGATTAACCGCCAGACCACCGCCAGTTCTTCTGACCCGACTTGGAGCTGCTGAGCGCGGGACGTATCACTGATAGCTTGCAACTCGCGGTAGGGCACACCATATGCGGGTGGATACGGCCTCTCGGACAGATCGCGTAGTCGGTCATCTTGGCGTGCTGTTTCGAACGGCGCGCCCCACCCCGCTCGGGCCGCACGACTTTCAGGGGCGGATCACCGAGCGCGCGGCGTCCACCGCCGACAGCTCCAACACAGCAGTGCTGAGCGATGAAACTGACCGCACATTTCGAAAAGTTCCTTGAAGAAGAAGTGAACCTGAACAAGTCGCGGATAAAAACGCTCGTTGATAAGACGAACACGATTTCCGAATTCATCTCAAATAGCGACTGGGGCCCGAAGCAGCTGGGATTTTCGGCGCAAGGTTCATGGGCGCACAAGACGATCATCAAGCCGCCGGGTTCGGCGGGGTACGATGCCGATCTTCTCGCGTATGTAAGCCCGGTAATTGGTTGGACGCCGAAGGACTACGTATTGAACCTGCGTCGCGTCTTCCTAGCATCAAAGACTTATGAGGACAAAGTTTCCTTAGGAAACAGATGCGTAATCATTAGCTATCCGAACGATTTCAGTCTCGACCTGGTCCCATGCGTCGTTGACCGCGTGGCAAGACCTTCGCGGTTCGAGGTCTGTAACCGCACTGACGAAAAATTCGAACCTACCAATTCTGAGATGTTCACCCGATGGCTTGAACAGCGCAATGCTTGGTGCGGTAACAACCGATTGCGCGAGGTGTTACGACTTCTCAAGTATCTCCGGGACGTCAAGACAACATTCAGCTGTAAATCTGTCCTGCTAACGACTTTGGTCGCAGGGACCGTTACAGCCAACGACGCCATGTCTCCGGCATTCGCCGACCCAGCGACCAGCTTGAAAACTTTGGTCAACAGGCTCGATCAATACCTTCAGGCCCGTCCGCGATTACACAAGGTAACAAACCCCGTTTTGCCCTGTGAGGATTTCGTTCGACATTGGGATGACGAGAAGTACGAAAACTTCCGCGACATGGTCCACAAATACAGTGGCTGGATAGATGATGCGTTCAACGACGGCGTTGAAAGCTCCAGCATAACAAAATGGCGCCGCTTGTTCGGCGATGAGTTTGCGCGCGGCACGGATATTGCCGAAGCCGCCATCTCCGAAGCCACTCTGCCCGCTATTACGAAAAGTTTCACAGCCCGAGATGCTGTAGATGCTGTGATAACAATGGGCCGAGCAATACTCGCCCAAGTGCCGCGCACACTCCCGTGGGTAAAGCCAGCGCCTTTTAAAATTGTCACTCAGCAGCTGGCCGGCGTCTCGATCCGCGCGACGCGGTATGATCGACGCGACGGGAACCCACTGGGGGCTATCACTTCTGGGTCTGTTGTTCCAAAGCACACGCAAATATTATTCGAAGCGTTGGCATCGAACGGTGTTCCGTTAATTGCCCGGGACTTTGTCGTACAATGGCGCGTCGTAAATACTGACCGGGACGCGCTTACAGCCCACGCGCTTCGGGGTGGTTTTTACTCCTCACACAAGCCCGGCCGACGATGGGAAACTGCGGAATATCGCGGCGTCCATTGGATAGAAGCGTTCGTATTGCGAAAGCGTGACAATATGTGCGTCGGGTACAGTGATCGCTTCTTCGTCATAATCGAGTGAAACAAGATGGTATCGGTGAAAACTAGGGCCGTCCTATGGGCGCGGGGCGCTGGACGCTGCTACTATTGCAACCGTTCGCTCATTGGCGACTATGAAAGCGGAAATGAGGACGGGAATTTCGGCTTCGTTGCGCACATTGTCGCCGATACGCCAGGCGGCCCGCGCGGCGACCGCGTCAGATCTTCGCTGTTAAGCGACAGCGCAGCGAACCTGATGCTCTTATGTTACCCGCACCATAAGCTGGTCGATGTAGACGAACTCGCAAATTATCCAGAAGCGCGGCTATTAGAGATGAAGACCGCGCACGAGGATCGCGTGCGCATTGTCACCGACTTGGCACCAGATCGAGCATCTCACGTCCTGCGTTATGGCGCGAAAGTTGGTGATCACAATTCTCTCGTTGCCTATGGCCGCGTTAAGGATGCCATGATGCCACGCCGGTATCCGGCCAACGGTTCATCAATTGGGATTGAGATTATCGGCAGCGTCCTGACGGATGGGGAAGACCAATTTTGGAGTGTCGAGCCCACTAATCTTAGTCGTCAGTTTAACACCTTGGTTAAGTCGCGCATCGAAGCTCGCGATATCGCTCACCTCTCTGTATTCGCTTTAGCGCCGATCCCGCTCTTGGTTCAGCTAGGGGCACTGTTGGGCGACATTACGCCAGCCGACATCTACCAGCTGCATAGAGAGCCAGCAGGGTGGAATTGGGCAGAAGATGGAAATCGGATCGAGTTTTTACTGCGCCGCCCGACGGCAATTCATAAAAATGTTGCGTTGAAACTGGCCATCAGCGCTGACATTACCGATCGACGCGTCGTGGAGGTGATGGGCGAGGACGTATCGATCTGGGGGCTCGGAGTGAAATGTCCAGGTAATGACGTAATGCGCAACTCGGCCGATTTGGTCGAATTTCGGCGGCTGATACGCTCGATTTATAACGATATTAAGACCACCCATGGCGAAGACGCGCTTATACACGTTTTTCCGGCGATACCCGTATCGTGTGCTGTGGAATTAGGCCGCGTTCGAATGCCTAAAGCGGATTTGCCCTTAAGAGTTTACGACCAGACAGCTGGAGCTGGGTTCAGACCGCGATTGACCGTACCGTAAGCCCATCCCGCGAAGGGCGAGAACGCTAAACGCATTTTTTTCCGATGCATGACGTGTGGATTTGCAAACGATTGCAAGCGCCGGAGGGCTTGGCGATATCTTTCCTCCCACGCATAATGATTACGCGCGTTTTAGCGTGATCCGCCAGCGGTTCTCTTTTCCGCCTCTGCTGGCACGCCCTTTTTTTTGCGAGCGAGGCGAGGTGCTAGCTTGCCCGCCGCAGCGCCTGGCACACCGTGTCCATCACTTTGATGCGAGCGAATTTCTTGTCGTTGCCTTCGACCAAGGTCCACGGGGCTAATTCCGTGCTTGTCCTGGCCACCATTTCGTCGACCGCAACCGAATACTCGTTCCATTTCTCGCGGTTGCGCCAATCCTCGGCGGTCAGCTTCCACTTCTTATAGGATATGGTTTCGCGCTCCTTAAACCGCCGGAATTGCTCGTCTTTTGAAATGTGTATCCAGAACTTCACGACCACGAGCCCGCGCGAAGTCAGCTGGCGCTCGAAATCGACGATTTCGTCGTAAGCCCGCATCCACTCACCGGGCTGCGCAAAGCCCTCCACGCGCTCGACGAGAACGCGCCCATACCAACTGCGGTCGAAGATCGTAAGTCTTCCGGCTTGGGGAAGATGTTTCCAAAAGCGCCAAAGGTAATGTTGTGCCCGCTCCTCCTCCGATGGCGCAGCCACTTGAATTACGCGGTAGTCGCGCGCGTCCATGGAGGCCGTGAGGCGCCGGATGGCGCCGCCCTTCCCGGCCGCGTCCGGTCCTTCAAAAAGTATGATGGCCGATTTTCCGGCGAAGTGCTGCCGCCGGAATCTCATCCCCAGATCGGCGCGGCGTTCTTTCAGTTCGCGTTGATACTCCTCGGTTCCAAGATGCAATGAAAGGTCAAGCCGATCCAGTATCAGTCCGCTCCCGGCGCCGGTTTGCGCGCCCGGTGACGACGGCTTTTTCGCCGCTGCCGCTTGCGACTGCCTTTCCAGCTTTTTCAAGTTGGCGGAAATATCGGTAAGGCGGTCGCGCCTGATCCGATCCATGATTTGCGCGGCTTTCAAGACCTGCCGGCGCCTCTTGCGCCGAGCTTTGATATGGGCCGTCAGCGCGTCCCGAACTGTCTTCAATATGGTCAATGCACGGCGGCGCGGGTCGTTGCCATCCACGCGAATCCACCGTCCGTCGCCTGCGTCTGTGTAGTTCGCCGCGCGCTCGTGTGCCTTCCGCAGCTTACTGTGCTGTTTGAGGTGCTGCCAATCGAGGTCGCCGACGCGCCAGGAATTGGCATTGTCCTTTTCAAGCGCCTTCATGCGCTTTTTCAGCGCGGCCTTGTCCATGTGCAGCCAGAATTTCAATATTAAGGTGCCGTCGGCCGCGAGCGTTCTTTCAAACGCACGCACCTCGTCGAGGGCGCGGAAAAATTTCCGCCTGCCGATCTCGCCGTTGGCAAGGTCGTGAACCGGTTTGTGATACCAACTGCCGGCGAAAAGTCCGATCTGCCCCTTCGGCGGCAGGTCGCGCCAATAACGCCAGTACTCGGGCCGCTGCGACTCCTCGGCCGTTGGCGGCCCATATGCGCGCGTAATGATCCACCTGGGATCCAGCCACTCGGCGATGAGGTTCAGGGATTCGTTCTTGCCCGCCATCGCCGAACCCACGAACAGGAGCAGGACGGAAAAATCTTCCGCCTTCAATTGATCCTGTAGGCCGAGTAATTGCGTACGCAACGGCTTGGCCAGCTTGTCGAAGCGTGCGCGAGTTAGATCCTGCGTGAGTTGCACCGGACGGCGGCGGGCGGTCTTCTTCGGGCTGGTCTTCGGCATTGTGCGTCGTTAAATCCCGCATGAGAATTTCGTTTAACAACCGGTCACAACTTCGACCGCCCTCGGAAATTGCAATCAAAGGAACATATTCCGCGGCTTCCAACCGCCCTCGTGCTTGGTGAACTCATCCTGCATCAAACGGTGCGCTTTCTGAATTGAGTGCAACAGGTCGTCGAGGTGAGCGGCGGGAAACTTGGGACCAAAGTTGATCCAGTCCTCTCGCGCCTTGATGGTGATTTGAACCGTGACCTGGTTGGCGTCGGAGGAATCGCCGGTTCCGGGTTCAATTTTCCACCCGAACCAATTGCTGGTGCTCTGGAACATCGTTCAGACCCCCCATTTTCCAGGGCAAATTACTGCCGGGCCAAGGTCTCGACCTTGATTCCAATCAAGAGTCATGCGATGCCGGCGAAGCATCACAGGAAGCCATGGGCCGAAGCTTCCCAGGTCACACCTGAGCGAAATCATGAGGCGATGGTCGCCGGGACACTGATCTCGACTGACGCCAGTCCTTCAACGCAATTCGTAGTGTCCAAGCGTCCATGCTGTCGTCACGCAAGGCACGCCTCTTTTCATCACGGGCGACGAAACGGAGAACCGGATTGTTTGGCCCCAATGTTGGGCTAGTTCGTCTTTCCAACGCGAACAAGGCAGCTTAGATGAGGATAGTCGTAACCGGCAGCTCTGGCCGTGTTGGCCGGGCCATCTCCAGCGCACTCCATGGGCAGCACGAGGTCGTGGGCATCGACCGTACCGTCTTCTCGACCACGAAGCTCGTCGGTGATTTCGTGGACAGGGCTTTTCTGGAACGAGCGCTGGATGGCGTTGACGCTGTCATTCACACGGCGGCACTCCACTCGCCGCACGTGAGCGTAATATCCGATGAGGAATTCAAACGCATCAATGTTGACGGAACCCGCCTGCTTGCCGAGACCGCCAAAAACCTGGGTATTCGCCGGTTCGTCTTTACGAGCACGACCGCGCTCTACGGCAAGGCGATTGCGGAAGGCGCCTGCACTTGGGTCGACGAACGAACCTTGCCCCAACCCAAGTCCATCTATCATCGCACAAAGCTTGCGGCGGAAAGCTTCCTGACGGAAGTGGCGGGCGATGACTTTGTCGTTCGCATACTGCGGATGTCGCGATGTTTCCCAGAGCCCGCGCACGAAATGGCGGCCTATCGCCTTCATCGAGGCATCGATGTGCGCGATGTTGCCGACGCTCACGTTCTTGCGCTTTACGGCGGCGTGTCCAAACTCGAAACCTACGTGATTTCGGGCACCACCCCTTTTGAGCCCGGGGATTGTCCCGACCTGGCGCAGAACCTGGAGCGCGTGCTCAACCGTCGCGCGCCCGAGGCGCTCGAGATGTTTCGACGCCGGGGCTGGAAACTTCCGGGTTCTATAGATCGCGTCTACTCGCCCAAAAAGGCCGAACGCGATTTGGGGTGGAAAAGTCGATATGGCAGCAGCGAGGTAGCGGCTCAACTGGATCGGCGAAGTCTGGAAGTTTTGCCGGTCGATGCTCGCATGACTATGCGCCCCGAATAAATCTGGCCGGCCACGGGAAATCGGGGGCGCGCCGCGTATTGCATCGTATTTGATTTCAGCATGTGCAAGCCGCCCATCATTGAATCTCTTTTCGGTCTGGTGGAACGCCGCATCTAGTACTATTGAACTTCCACGATTTTGATCGCCAGACCCCTAGGAGATAGCGAACACCAGCAATGGATGGGGGACTGGCGTAGCACCGTATGAACTGAGGTAGACCTTTGCGTATAGAGTTGATCCCGGTCGGAGACGACCCACCCCATAGCATCAACGTCATTATCGAAGTGCCGGTCGGCGGCGAGCCGGTGAAATACGAATTCGACAAGGCCTCGGGCGCTTTGTTCGTGGACCGCATTCTGCACACACCGATGCGCTATCCCGCCAATTACGGTTTCGTGCCCCATACGCTGTCGCCGGACGGCGATCCGTTGGACGCCCTGGTCATCACGCGCTCGCCGTTCGTGCCCGGCTGCGTCGTCCGCGCCCGTCCCATCGGTGTTCTAAAACTCGAGGACGAAGCCGGCGGCGACGAGAAGCTGATATGCGTGCCCGTGGACACCACCTTCCCCTATTATTCGGATGTTCTGCAGCGCCAGGATCTGCCCTCGATCGTGCTCCAGCAGATCGAGCACTTCTTCAAACATTATAAGGATCTCGAATCCGAGAAGTGGGTGCGCATCGGTCAATGGGGCGATGCGGAGGAAGCACGGCGGATCGTGATGGAGGCGATCGAAGCGGCGAAGAAGGTGAAAGCCCAGTAGCAGCCCGGCGCTTGTGAGATCAATCGCGGGGCGGAACCGGCGACCAGGAGGGACATCCTACAGTAGTTCCCTTTTCCGCTCCTGGCCGCAAACCAACCAGCGTGCTTAGTTTTGCAGGCTCGCGAGGTGAGCCTCCAGCTTTGCCAGGGAGCCGGCGAAACCGCCTTCCATGCTGCTCCGGGCGCCGTCGAAGGCCGCGATACCGGCGTCGTCGGAATTGTAGGGCACCCAGGAAATGGTGATGCGCGTTTTGCCCTCGCCGGCATCCTCGAACGTGGTCGTGGAGATCATCTCCAGCGGCCAGTCCGGCGACATCGGATGGCGCGTCAGGCCCCGGTCTTTGTCGGAGAATGACTGGATGAGGACGACCTTCTCGTTGGGAACGATTTCCCGGAACGTCTGCAGCCCCCACATCTGCATCCCACCCGGCCCCTCCGGCCGTAGTGATACGTGCCGCCCACCCTGAAATCCATGTTCGCCTGGATGGTCTTGAAACCTGCCGGGCTCAACCACTTTTCCAAATGGGCGGCTTCGGTTTGGGCCTTGTACACCAGCGCGCGGGGAGCGTTGAGGACGCGCGAGGTCGTGAACGGCGCCACCTTTTTCATGATCATCTTCCTTTTCGCTTGGGGGTCGCGGCGCCGGCCGCGTCTTGCCCCGCTTGAATCGTTTGCAGATAGGCTTCGAGGCGATCGAGGTGCTGTTCGGTCATGGCCTGGATCTCCTCGATCCAGCTGGCGACCTTCTTCATCGGCGCGACCTCGAGCTGACAGGGGCGCCACTGCGCATTCCGGGTGCGGCGGATCAGCCCGCCGCGCTCCAGGCTCTTGAGATGCTTGGTCATGGCCGGCGCACTGATCTTGAGCGGCTTCGCGAGATCCCGCACCGACATCTGGCCGCGGCTGAGGCGCGCCAGGATGGCCCGGCGCGCGGGATGCGCGAGCGCCGCGAACGTCAGGCTCAACGGGTCGGCTGCCATTCTTAATACACCAGATAGATAATTAACTAACTGGTGTATTATAGCTGCAACACAGCTTTGTCAACGATTCGCGATCGGCTTGGAGAAGCGAGCCTCAATGGCGCCGGGGGGCCATGCACGAATCGGATTTGACGATCGGGTGATCGCGCCATAGCAATTGCGACCCTAATTCCTGATTGCATCACCCGTGAACACAGCACACGCGGACAATCTTCGTGGAGCGGCCTGGATGCTGGCCGCATCGGTCGGCTATGCCGCCGTCAGCGCCATGGTGAAGGAACTCGGCGGCGACCTGCCTCCGGTGGTGATCACCTTCGCGCGGGCGGCCTTCGGCGTGGCCGCGCTGCTTCCCGTGTTCCTGCTGCGCGGCTTCGGAATTTTCCGCACCAGCCGGCCCGGCCTGCATATGCTGCGTGTCTGCGGCAGCTTCGGCAATCTGACGCTCGGCTTCTACGCGCTTTCGCATCTGCCGCTCGCGACCGCGACGGCGCTATCCTTCACCCAGCCCCTGTTCATGATTTTGCTCGCGGCGTTTGTGCTGGGAGAAGCGGTGCGCTGGCGCCGCGGCCTCGCCACACTGGTCGGCTTTTTCGGCGTGGTCGTCATGCTGGGGCCGAGCGGCCTCGCGCTCAATCTTGCCGCCCTGGCCGGACTTGGCGCCGCGGCATCGCAGGCCGTTGCCTACGGCGTGATCCGGAACCGGAGCGCGGAGGACGGCGCACTCACCATCCTCGCGTGGTTCACCGCCGGGTTGCTCGTTCTTTCGACACCGCTTGCGATCGTGTTCTGGAAAATGCCGCACGGGGTACAGTGGCTCTATCTCATTTTCATCGGGCTAACGCTCACCGCCGTGCAGTTCTGCATCATCAACGCTTTCCGGCTCGCCGAGGCGACCGTCGTGAACCCGGTCGACTACGTCCGGCTGATCTTCACCGCGATCCTTGGGTATCTCCTGTTCGAGGAGGTTCCCACGGTCTGGACGATCGTGGGGGCGGCGACAATCGTTGCCGCGACGTTCTACATTCTCTTCCGCGAGGCCCAGCTATCAAAGAAGGCGTGAACGCATGAGATTGCTGATCGTCGGCGCGACGGGGCTGGTCGGAAACCTGGTGCTGAATCTCGCGCAGGCCGATGACCGCGTCGCGGAAATCATCGCGCCAACCCGGCGGGGACTCGCGCCCCGGCCCAAGCTCGATGCACCGATCGTGAATTTCGACGCGCTTCCCGAGGATGCCGCGTGGTGGCGGGCGGACGCCGTGATCTGCGCCCTCGGCACGACCATGCGGATCGCGGGCTCCAAACCGGCGTTTCGCCGCGTGGACCATGAATACCCGCTGGCCATCGCGCGTCTCGCCAGGAGCCACGGCGCGCGTGCTTATGTGCTCAATTCCGCGCTCGGTGCAAACCCTGCCGCGAGTTCCTCCTATCTGCAGGTGAAGGGTGAAATAGAGCGCGATCTGGCGCCGCTCGGCTTCGCGTCCTTGACCTATGTGCGCCCCGGCCTGATCGGCGGCGCGCGCCAGGAGGTCCGCCCCGCCGAGCAAATCATGATGCCCGTTTTGGCCATGTTGGCGCCGCTGATCCCAAAGAAGTGGCGGATAAATCCGGCTCCCATCATCGCAAGCGCTTTGCTTGAGGCGGCAATCGCGGCCAAGCCGGGACAGCATGTCGTCGCATCCGATCAATTGACCGGGGCTCCATAACGCCACGAGGCCATTCGAGGTTCTCCGTGCCGCGTGAGTGGAGAACGCTGGACAGCTACTATCCCACATATGCACCGGGTGCAGCGGGCAGCGCATCGCGTTGGTCGAACTGCTCGCGGCATCCGCCCGTGCTGCCGGAGGCGATGACGGTGTCGAGCGCCTTCTTCGAGGGACAGAGGTCGCGCATCATCACCAGCGTGACACCGTTTTTTCCGCGAAAGTCACGGAGGTGACGGCGCCGTCGTCGCTTTATTGTGCTGTGATTTTGGCGCAGTTTGGCTAAAACCGCCTTTGAGACAACGACCGCCAAATCTAGGAAATCATCATGGTTAAGAAAGCCGACGTTATGACCGCCGCGGCGCTTCTGGTGAAGGAGCACGGCGAGGATGCCTGGCTGGAGGCGAGTTCCAAGGCGTCCGATCACAAGGCAGCCGGCGACATGGCCACCAGCCAGTTCTGGGCGCATGTCGCGGACGCCATCGCCGCCATGTCCGGCCAGGAAGCGCCGGGCGCCCCCTCCTACAAGCATTAGCGCCCGACGGCTTTAGCCTATTCGCGGCGGGCGCCGGCACGTCAACGACTGCGCGCCGTTCCGAGCGTCGCGAGACAGAGTCCTATTTTATAAGTTGCCGGAATTCAGGTGCCCTTGAGGCGGCGCAGCGCGTTCTCGCGATTGGCATGTACGCCGGGCAGGTCCGGCCGCAGCCGGATCGCACGCTCGAAGCTGGTGACCGCTTCTTCGAACCGTTCCAAGTTTTGCAGGATCAGGCCGCGCGTGTTCCAGGCGTCCGGGAAGTTGGACTGCAGGGCGAGCGCGCGGTCCAAAGCCGCCAGCGCATCGGCGAAGCGCGACAAATCCGCGAGCACCATGGCGCGGTTATAGTGCAGTTCCGGCGACGGCCGCAGGGCGATGGCCTTGTCGTAGGCGCCTAGCGCCTCCTCGGGGCGGCCAAGGCTCTGGTGGATATTTCCCCGCATCATCACGGCCTGCAGGTAGGTGGGATTGGCGGCGAGCGCCGCGTCGAAGCTCTCGAGCGCGTCTTCCGGACGCTTCAGGTAAAACAGCGCCATGCCGCGATTGCTGAGGACATCGGCGGCATTGGGCTTCTTCGCGAGCGCCTCATTGAAGCTGGCGATCCCATCGTCGAAGCGCGCCAGGTTGCACAGCGCGATGCCGCGATTGTTGTAGGCCTCGGCGTGGTCCGGGTTGAGCGCGATCGCGCGGTCGAAGCTCGCCACCGCGTCCTGATGCTTGCCGAGCTGCATCAGCAATCCGCCGAAGAAGTAATGCGCCATCGCATTGTCCGGCTCGGAACGTACGACCTCGGCGCATTTCTGCTCGGCCATGGCGAGGTTGCCCGTACGCTGCAGGAACACCGCCTCCTGCAACGCGGGCGACACCGCAATGCTCTCGTTCGCCGCCGGCTTGGGCGCGGAGATGGCGCCCTCGCGCAGAGCGGCCACCGCCGGCGCCAGGAACGCCTCCCATTGCGCGGCGCGATTTGCCCAGGTGTATTGCTGGTTGACGATCTTCATCTGCGCGAAGCGCTGCTCCGCCCAGGCCTTGGGATCGCGCTGGAACTCTGCCTCGTTCTTTTCCACCAGGCCGGTGATGCCCGCGATATGGTCATCGCGCAGGATCACTCCGCCGTTGACGGGCAACAGGTCGGCGAACCCCATCGTGGTTTCCGGCAGCGCCCCGAGGTCATTGCTGATCACCTTGAGGCCCGCGGCCATCGCTTCCATGGCGACGATGCAGGAGCTCTCGATGAAAGTGCAGGGATAGGTCAGGTAGGCAGCGCGGCGGAAGCCCTCGGCCAGGGTCCGCTGGTCCACGCCGCCATGGGTGCGGATGCGGGGATTGCGCGCCGCGGCATCGAAGATCGCGCTGTAGTCCGTACCGGTCGCCTGATAGGTGTCGGCCGAGGAGAACACATCCAGTTCGACCTTGCCCTTCACCTTTCCCATCACGTCGACCATTTGATCGAGCCCGCGGAACGGCATGCTGGCGTAGACCGCGCGGTTCTCCTTGGCCGCCAACAACTCCTCGGGCGAAGAGAACATGTTCTCGAATACCGGCGCGATGGCGTTTCCGATCGCTTCCTTGGGAATGGTGAGCTGGAACGCATCGCGCAGTGTCGCGCTGACGCACACCACGGCATCCAGCGAACCCTGGACCGCCGGCAACGACTTCAACGCGGGCTGGTCGGGATAGATATGCAGCCACACCAGGTTGAACGTCCTGGGGCTGCTGTTCTTCACATAGGGGGCGATGTCCGGATAGTTGAGCGCGACCGCCACGTCGTAGTCGCCGTCGCGGAAAAAATTCATCGGGTCGCCCAGCACGTCCTTCATCGGTACGTGCCGCACGCCCATCAGCACATCCGGGGTTCCTTCCGGCAGGGTCGCGACCAGAGTCACGTCATGGCCCCGCGCCGCGAGTGCGCGCGCCAGATAACAGGTGCAGGAAGCCATCCCGCCCAACGGCCGCTGTTCCGGGGTGGCGACGTTGAACGTCAGATTGGTGGGGAGATCGATGAATATAATGCGCATGGGGCGTGAAGATCACATGTTTCCGGCCGGAGGCAAAGAGTGCCGCCGGGAAATACCGGAAACATGGGAGGCTTGGAAGAACCCCTTTAGTGGCGCGCGCCCTGCGCCGTATCGGCCTTCGTGGGCGCGGCAATGCTCGCCACCGCCTTCTGGGGATGCTCGATATACACCTGCGCCATATTGAGGGTAATGGCGCTGGAGATCGCGGTCATCTGGCCGTCCTTGCCGGGATGGCCGTCGGCGTTCTTGAGGATTTCCCAGTAGAATTCGCCGGCCTCCAGCTGCCCGTAGGACAGATGGTGCGTCGACCAGCTGGTGAGCCAACGGTACAGCGATTCATTGTCGAAGTAGCCCGCGATCAGGCCATCGGCGCCGCGCGGGGTCAGCTTCATGGAAAAACGCATGTCGCGCACCAGAAGCGAGCGCGGTACGCCGCCGAAGATCTGCCAGGGCCAGGTGCCGTCATGGGCTTCGGTGGTCAGGACGCCGTCCTTGATCCGGCCTTTGAACTTCTGGATGACCTTGGCGCCGTAAGTCGCGTCCACGCGCTGGGTACCGCCGGGCGCCACCTTCTCGCCGGTGGCATCCAGCAGCAGCGGGTCACGGCCGCGCGACACGGTCACGGTCACATCCGGATCGTTGGCGAGATCGTCGACGTCGGTGATCTCGAGCAGGATACGGTTGTAGCCGAAGTCGGGGATCTGCTTGTTGGCGAACAACTGCAGCTGGCCCTCGGGACCGCGGAACTGCGAATTGCAGCCGGTGACGCGGTAGAAGGCGTTGTCGATGCCCTTCTCGCCCAGCGGACTGGTGAAATCCTTCGGGCCCACCTTGCCGTCGAGATTGAGGCCTTCGGCGATGTTGCCGGCCACCTCGATGTATTCGAACTTATTGCCGCCCATATCGCGCGGGTACATTTTCAGCGCCTCGCGGGCGAGCTGGGTGCTCTCCACCGGACCGAGGTTCGGGAACAACGCCTTGTAGATTTCGCGCGGGCCATTGGGTGAAAGGCCGCGCGGGCATTCGGCTTTTCCATCGGCTGTCTGGTACATGGTCCAGTGCAGGTCGGTGGTGACATAACCGATGCGCCGGTCCTTGATGATGGACTCGCCTTCGGCAGCCTGCGCGGTTCCAAACGCGAGCGCGGCGCATAGCGCGGTGGCGCTCAGCAACATCTTGGATAAGGTCATTTCACGCTCCTCGATCTTTTGTGCTGTCAGCCGCCGCGGCGCCCGAACAACTCCTTAGTGTAGAAAGCGCGGAAGCCGTTGCGCTTACCTTGCCACTCGCCCATGCCGTTGCCTTCGATGTCGCCCGGCTCTTTGTCGTCGGCGTAGGTGTACACGGGGCGCCCGCGATAGGCCCAGACCCTGAGCGCACCCGGCTGATTCACTTGCGCTTCATGGCCGGTCCTGGGATCGACAGTGACGATCGACCACACCTGGCTGGGCGCCTTGGCGTTCGCAGGCGCCGGCACGTAGGGCCACATCTTCAGCGCCCGGTCCCAGTTCGCACCGCCGGCGATGGCGATGCGGTAGACTTGCGGGCTGTCCATGGTGTCGCAGGCCATCTGATCAAGAGAGTCGTCGCCGCAGGTGTAGTAGTAGATCGTCTTGCCGTGGGCGTCCGCCAGCACGTCGCCGGTCAACGCCATTTGCGTGGTGAACCCGGCCGGGTGGGCTGGGCCCCGCTGCGTATACACATTGTGCCAACCGGGCATCTCGTCGCCGGCGATGCTCTCGCGGCGCAGATCCTGGGCGTAGGTGTAGACCGGCTTCTTACGGAACGCCCACTGACGTTCGCCGGGCGCCCGCTGGATGATCGTCCACTCGCCCTGCGGCTGCGCCGCCGCCGGCGCCAGCACCGGGTGCCAGGTGCGCGCACACTCGCCGGTGCAGATGGATTTGCCCGCCGGATCCTTGTCCCAGGTATAGATCGAGTAGTCCCTGTCGTTGGTCAGCATGCGGCCGGCGACGGTGGTGGCCACCTTGAAGCCTGGTGGCGCATTGAGCGGCGGCCCGACCGGAATGCGCGCCGGCTGGGTGCCGCTGCCGCCGCTTTCGAGCGTGCCCGAACCGCCGTTGGCCACGCCCGGCGCCTTGTCGAGAATGGAGGTGTAAACAGGCAGCTGGTCATAGGCCCACTGTTTCTTGCCGTCGGGACGCGTGATGACGGTCCAGGCGCCGACCGGCTTCGCGCCTTCCGGCGCCAGCAGTGGCGGCCACGTAGCGGCGCACGAGAGGCGCTTATCGACCTCCGGCAGATCCATGCCCGCGGGCCAGGGGCTCATCATGCCGGCGGTCTTGGTGGTGGGCGTGTCGCCGCAGGTGGACTTGCCTTTGGGGTCGCCGGAGAAACCGACGCGCATCGCCCGCTGCGGCCAGCTGTATAAGGTTTTGCCCTGGGCGTCGGCGAACACCGGGCCTTCCAGTTCGCTCACCACCACCTGCACGCCCGCGGGCATCGGCACATGCGCATAGTCCTCGACCGCCTTCTGTTCCGCGGCGCTGACCGCGCCCGCGAAGGCTACGCCCGCGACGACCGCGGCCTTGAACGACTGCTTCATGTGCCCCCTCCCCAAGCCGGATTTATTAATAGCATGACCGGTCGGCAATGGAGAGTCTTATGGCGCAACGATCCGTCCAACGGCACTGTTTCCCGCCGACCGCCAGCAACCCGAAAGCACCATGACCAAGCACCGAATCTATACGACGAGCTTCGCGAGTGTTTATCCCCTGTATGTCGCCAAGGCGGAGAAAAAGGGCCGCACCAAGGCGGACGTGGATGAGGTCATTCGCTGGCTGACCGGATACAGCGGGAAAAAGCTGGACGCGGAACTGAAGAAGAAAGCCGACCTCGAGACGTTTTTCGCGCGAGCGCCGCGGATGAACCCTTCGCGGGCCCTGATTACGGGAGTAGTTTGCGGTGTCCGCGTGGAGGACATCGAAGCGCCGGTCATGCGGGAGATTCGCTATCTCGACAAACTGATCGACGAGCTGGCGAAGGGCAAGGCGATGGAGAAGATTCTGCGGAAGGAATAAGTCAAACAACACGCGTCAAAGGGAGGAAAGCACCGATGGGTATCCGGTTTAGTCATGTGCTCGCGACCTTCGCGGGATTGTGCCTGGCAAGCACCTCGGCTCTGTCCGCGGGCGACAGCGTCGAAGACCATTTGCGCGCCGCCAAGGCCGCCGCCGGACTGGATTTCGCCGGCGTTCTGGTGTCCACCTGCGTCGCGCCCGACAACATCGGCGGCGGCGGTCCCCGCACCATCCCGGACAAATCGACCTGGTACGCCGAACCCGCCAAGATCTTCGACAACCTCTACTTCATCGGCACCAGGATCCATTCCGCCTGGGCACTGAACACCAGCGACGGCATCATCATCATCGACACGCTCTTCAATTACGCCGTCGAGGACGAGATCGTCGGCGGCCTGAAAAAGCTGGGCCTCGATCCGGCGAAGATCAAATACGTGCTGATCTCGCACGGCCACGGCGACCACGACGAAGGCGCCAAACTGCTGCAGGATCGCTATGGCGCCAAGGTGGTGATGGGCGCGGCGGACTGGGACGGCATCGAGAAAATGGCCGATATGCCGGGGGGCAAGCCCAAGCGCGACATCGTCGCCACCGACGGCCAGAAGATCACCCTCGGCGACACCACCGTCACCCTGGTCAGCACGCCAGGCCATACCCCGGGCACAACCTCGTTCCTGTTCAACGTCAAGGACAACGGCAAGCCGCTGAGTGTGGCCTATTCCGGCGGCACCGCGCTGCAGCTCATCTATAAGGACGCGGCCAAGCTGAATATCTATGCGGATACCCAGGCCAAGTTCGGGCGCCTGGCGAAGGAAGCCGGCGCTACCGTGCTGGTGACCAACCATAGTGTGTTCGACAACGCCGCGAC